>DATFEW010000357.1:0-2914 GCA_035250805.1 Pyrinomonadaceae bacterium | reverse complement strand
TGAAAAATGTTCCCAGCCGGATGGCCGTGTCCCCGGTGATACCTCTTTCATCCTTCAGGATCGCCGTGATCCGGTTAGGCGGGACCCCGATCGCCTTCGCGAGCGCGTTTGCCGTCAAGCCCAGCGGCTTCAAAAACTCCTCGTTGAGAATTTCACCGGGCGGAACCGGTCGCATTCCATTCTTTTTCATTTCGTACTCCTTAATGATAGTCCACTATTTTAACGTCATGTGGACCGTCGTCTTTCCAAGTAAAGCAGATCCGCCATTGGTCGTTGATCCGGATACTGTATTGTCTGGCCCTGGGAATGCTGAATCGTTCCAAACGTTCCAGAGGTTTTAAGTGTTTCAATCGGTGAATCTGAAATGCGGAGCGGGAGCTGAACAAAGGTTCAAATCGTTCAAGCCGTTCAACCGCTGCGCGGAGCTGTCCTGAGCAAGGTCGACGGGTTCAAGCGTTTAAACGGAGTCGGTGCCAAACGTTCCAGGGGTTCCAAACGTTCAATCGAGACGCGGGCCGATGCCAAACAGTCCAAGCGACGGACTGGCGCAACTTCTCGATTCGGCGATCGAGGGCATCAAAAAATCGTTCTTAAAGAGCTTGACGCTCTGCAGTCGAAGAGGGGCGATCCGGCTCGTCAGCCATCGGCAGGCAAATCCGCACCTTCCAACGTTTGGATGCACTCATCAACTTGCTTTTGCAACTGCCGCAACTGCTCCAAGGGTCCTTCAGCCAGGATTGCGAAGTTTCGGGGGCTTTTCGCTAGCAGTTCGTTGCGATAGGATTCGAGAATCCGTTGCATGCGTCCCATCTGCTCAATTGCCTGGTAGAGTTGCTCGGCTGTTTCAATCATACCGTGATCCTCACTAGACCTTTTCTTTCGGCCGGCCGCTGTTTGACCTGTTGGAAGAAATCAATCGCCAGTTTGAGATTTTCGCTCTTTTGTCTCACCACCACTATATCAACCCGAACCGCCTGCGCACCCGCCGTTGGGAGAGCAGATTATACTGCATGGGCTGAAGTTCCATTGCAAAATCACAACTTGCTGACACGACGACAATCAGATCGATATCGTTGGGGTTCGGGTTTGAGGTCACAAAACTCCCGTCCAGCAATAAAGCCTCTATCAAACCGCCGAATGCTTTGGCCTCGCCAATAAACTCTGTGAACTTTGCCCACAAGCGCTGTCGGTGGTCGCTAGCTTGAAACGTTCCGAATCTCGCAGCTGCTTCTTCTAAGCTGCAATCATGAACTCCTTCAGATAACCACCCGTTCTCGTTGAACGCCGGAATCACAGTTCTGGGATTTTACCTCGTCTCAAACCCTTGTGTCGACCGAACACTTCACCGGCGGGACCCAGGAGTGTCTGCCATGGGAATTTGGGTCACGGCCATCGGCGTCAGACATAACGGTTGGGTTGGCAACTTGAAAGCTGTATCCGATTTGCCATAGAGAAAAGCAGAGGAGGCCAAATCGATGCCGCTGGATATGCAACCTTTGTCGGACAAGTTCGGTGTCGCCATTACAGGCGTGGACTTGTCAAAAGAGCTGGACGAAGAACTCTTCAATGAGATTGTCGATGTGTTCGTGAAGAAGCAGGTCCTGGTTTTTCGCGACCAACATATCGAGCCGCAACATCAAGTTGCCTTCAGCCGGAGGTTTGGCCCGCTCGAAATGCTGTATGACGAGGATCAGCGGGTGCCGGGCTTTCCGGAAATCGCCATCCTTTCCAATGAGAAGGTAGACGGTAAATTCATTGGCGTCGTCGCGGCCGGCGATTTCTGGCATTCGGACCAGTCCTACAGAAAAGAGACGTCGCTCGCGACTTTCCTGTATGCCCATAAGCTACCGAAGCATGACGGCGATACGGAATTCGCCGATATGCAAGGCGCCTATGAAAGCCTGCCCGATGACATCAAAAAGCGCATCGAGGGGCGCATGGGCATCCACCAGCGCAGCAAGCTCGGCAATCCACGCGTCGCGGTGACCCGAGAGGGCGGCGAGGAATATTATAAACGGCAGGCCATCAAGAACGTGCTCCATCCGATTGTCCGCACCCATCCGGTATCGGGCCGCAAGGGTCTTTATGTCTCGCCTCGTTTCACCGTCGGCATAGAGGGCATGGACGACGCCGAAGCGCAGCCGCTGCTCGATACGTTATTCGCCTACCAGACGGCGCCCGGGAACACCTATCGTCACAAATGGACCCTGGGCGATTTCGTGATGTGGGACAATCGTAGCGTCAATCATCAGGCCTGCGGCGGTTATGGGATGGACGACATCCGTTTGCTTCATCGCACGTCGACACAAGGGGACCAGCCATTCTGACTCGGAGACCCTACTTGCAGCTCGGCGCGCAGGAGGTAATTCCTTAGCTATTAACGCAAATCAAGTGATTCAACCGCGACAGTCTTCCGGGCCGGTTGCCAGGGTGTCAATATATCCCTTCGGCCCGTAGATTTATCCACCCGGTCGACGGTCGAGTCTGCGACGAAACAACCCATAAGCACAGAGGAAAGCCGGCACGCGTTCAATCGTCGCTTGGCATAACGGGACCGAGGATCGGAGACCGTGAACCGATTGGGAAAAAGGGGACAGGCTCGGACAGGCTGGTTTTTGGCATCAGTGAAAGGTGATGAGGTGAAACGGAAATTATCGTATGGGGAAACGGCATTAGAAACAGGCGAGAGACACGAAGCAACGGGCAGGTGTAGGACTCCAAGAAATAGCGCAAAGCGATGAATTCTAAGACGAATGCGATCGTGTTTGCGTTTCGCAGACCTAGGTTTCCGGTGATCTGCGATCTTGACGGGAACGTTTTCGCCGTTCTTTCGCCGGCCGTGCTGCAGAGTCGGCTGGCCGGCGTCGAGCTTGCTGACGAAAAGAAAGCCCGGTTCATTGATGCCAATGGGGAG
>DATFEW010000355.1:0-2108 GCA_035250805.1 Pyrinomonadaceae bacterium | reverse complement strand
CTTGCAGCGAGCCGCTGAGCGTTAGTTCACTTAAATGCCGTGATACGCACTTCGCCACCACCCCTTACCACCGAGCCGATCTCAAAACTGCCGCGCAGCTGAGTCTGAATGTGACCGGCCGACTCGACGTCCGCAATCGCGACCATTCCGATACCCATATTGAATGTGCGGAACATCTCCTGATCCGAGACGTTCCCGAGTTTCTGCATAAGGCCAAAGATCGGCAGCTCAGGCCAGGTGCCCCGGTTTATCTCGACGCCGACACCATCGGGCAGAATCCGAGGAATATTTTCGAGAAACCCGCCGCCGGTGATATGTGCAAGGCCTTTGATCAGCGGAACGCGGACGCCCTCGTCCGCACCGGCACTCTTGTCTAGCAGCGGACGGATTTGCGGCAAAAAACTCTGGTGCGTTGCGAGTAAAATCTCGCCGACGGTTGCGCCAAGCTCGTTGATGTAGGAATCAACCTTGTAGCCGCCAATCTCGAAGAAAAGCTTCCGAGCGAGGGAGTAGCCGTTCGTCTGCAGACCGTTTGACGGGATCCCGAGCACCACATCGCCGGGAACGATCGATTTACCGTCGATCACTTTCTCTTTGTCGACTACGCCGACAATAAACCCCGCGAGATCGTATTCCCCGGGCGGGTAAAAATCAGGCATCTCGGCTGTCTCGCCCCCGAGCAACACGCAGCCGTTCTCTTTACACGCCCGAGCCATCCCCTCGACGACGGAAGCGGTGACATCGGGCTCTAACTTACCGGTTGCGAAATAATCGAGAAAAAACAGTGGCCGGGCGCCTTGCACCAGAATGTCATTAACGCAATGGTTTACGAGATCCGCACCAACGGTGTTATGGATACCGGTTTCGAACGCGAGTTTTAGCTTTGTGCCGACGCCATCCGCCGACGCCACCAAGATCGGCTCGGCCATGTCAGGAAAGGCACCCGAAAACATCCCGCCAAAGCTGCCGATCTCTGTCAGCGTTCGTTCGTTAAACGTTGCACGCGCATATTCGCGTATCTTCGCAACCGCGCGATTCGCGTTGTCGATCGAAACACCAGCGTCAGCGTATGAGATCGGTTTAGGCATTATCTGGTTCAAATACTGCTCGATGTAACAACTGTCCGCGTGATACCGAACTCGCGGAACAAGATCCGCTCAAATTCCTCATCCGACCCTAGCGGCTGTTCCGTCCGCTCGCCATCGGTCGTAACTATAAAACCCTTGTCCGTCAGCGTCTTCCGCCCCCTCTCAGTCATTAGCGAGCAAAGCTTTCCTTTTGTAAAATGCGATTCGGGCGAATATTGCTGAAAATCGCACATTCCCGCAAATTCTGAGAGGTCCCGGGCAATGTCCTTGAATATGTACTCACTTGTCCACGCGTCGCCGTCTTCTTTTGCAACTTCAAGATATTCTTTATCAAAGCGGCGGATGACAAACACCCCTGTCGCGTCCTGCTGCTCTTCCTTCAAAACAAACCGAAGTGGCTCTGCCGTGAAATCTCCGAACCCTACATCTGCCAGATACTCACCGTCGTCAATCGTCACAATGATCGCTGCGTGATCGTACTCAGGGCCGTGATCAGTTCCGTTGAAAACGCGTGCAGAAACAAGCCGCGTTTGATACCCCAGTGACCTGAGCAATTCGTTGAATGCTCCGTTGAGCTCGTAACAAAACCCGCCGCGTTTTTCGCCGACGATCTTATCGTAAAACTTTGCCGTATCGATCGTGATCGGCCGCTTCCAACGGATGTCGAGATTTTCGAAAGGCACCGTAAGCAGATGTGATCGCTGGAGTTTCCGCAAGCTCGCGGCATCGCGCACAAAAGTCTGGCCATCAAGCCCTATCCTTTGAAGATATGCGTCAACATTCATACCCGGGCGAAATTCGATTATAGTAACTGCGTTTCCCGTTGACTATTAGGCGCCCGCAGAATTAGCATCTTTACCTGACCGACGGACCCACAGGCTGTCGTACAATTAGAAATATGAGCTTCACACTTGTCGATATGGGATCGGAGAGCTACGAATTCGCGGCCAACGTATGGAACTGGAAGGCCGCGCTCGAAGTGATCAAGGAAATGGACGTCATCAGCGAGGGCAAGGTCCG
>DATFEW010000335.1:0-3187 GCA_035250805.1 Pyrinomonadaceae bacterium | reverse complement strand
TCGCAAACTGTTCTGCCCGTGCTCGGAGTCCCGATCGAAAGCAAAGCGCTCAAAGGCCTCGATTCCCTGCTCTCCATCGCCCAAATGCCCGCCGGGATCCCCGTCGGCACCCTCGCGATCGGTGAGGCCGGCGCAAAAAATGCGGCCCTTCTTGCGATATCTATCGTCGCAAATTCGCGTCCGGAATTGCGAAAGAAACTACATTCGTTCAGAGCGAATCAGGCCGAGTCGATAATCAAAACCAAGCTCGGAAAGTGAACACCGAAGATGTCCTCCTGAAACTCGAATCGCTCGGCGATCCTTCGAACGTCGTCGGAATGGAACGGTTCGGCATCGTTACCCCAAAGTCTTTCGGCATCCGCACGCCGCTCTTAAAACAATTCGCAAAAGAGGTAAAAAAGGCGGCTGAGGACCGGCACGCTCTGGCGGCCGAACTCTGGAAAACGGGAAACTTCGAGGCGCGGGCAGTTGCTTTTTGGATAGACGATCCTAAGCAGGTTACGAAGAAGCAGATGGACGCATGGGCGAGGGATTTTGACAATTGGGCCACAGTTGACGGCACGTGTTGTTACTTATTTTGCCGAACGCCGTACGCATATGAGAAGGCCGTGGAATGGGCTGGACGGAAACCTGAGTTTATCAAGCGGGCGGGTTTTTCACTTATGGCCTATCTCGCCGTACACGATAAGCAGGCACCGGACACAAAGCTTGCCGATTTTCTGCCGATCATTGAACAACACGCGGATGACGACAGGAATTTTGTGAGGAAAGCGGTTAACTGGGCATTACGTCAAATCGGCAAACGAAGCCTCAATTTGAACAAGCTTGCAGTCGAAACCGCCGACCGGATCGGACTTCAAAACACCCGTTCGGCACGCTGGATCGCCGCGGACGCCCTTCGCGAACTGAAGAGCCCACAAGTCTTAGGCCGCCTCCAAAAGAAACCAGGATCCTGACGTTAAAACTTGTTGACACCGCACGCAGAAAAAGGCTTCAATTTAGGTGGTAATCTCCCTATCCGGCCACGAAAAAGAGGTCATATCTATGAGCTCGACAAAATGCAAAAACTGCGGATTATTTAATTTCCCGGAGGAAGACATCTGCCGAAGATGCGGAAGCTCGCTTATCAGGCAGGCGAACAAAAGCAAGGCCAAACGGCCTCGGCCATTTTCGATCTCGGGTCTCGTTATTGTCGCCTTTGTTGCTGGTTTCGCCTATTACGCGTATTACGGTCTGCAAAAGGAAGCAGATGAGATCTACGCGAACGACATGAAACGCATCGAGCAGCAGAAATCGATTCGAACCGCCGGATCGTCCCGCAGCGAGTACGAAAAACATCGCTCGGGCGCATATAGTACGGCTATCCAAAACAGCAACTCCCTTGCAGCGCACGATCAGCGAATTCGCGATACCGAGCGAATGATGCAAACGGCTGCGAACGGACAGTAGACGCGCAGTAGCCGAAATTCCTACCGTCAAATAACTGTGTTAATCTGTGGCTTCTTTTTTTGTGGCCACGGAAATCCTTCCAAATTCAACCATCGGTGTATTCGGCAGCGGGCAGTTAGGCCGAATGTTCGCTATCGAGGCGCGGAAGATGGGCTATCGGGTCCATACATTTTCGCCGTTGACGGACACACCGACCGGACAGGTCGCGGACATCGAAACATGCGCGGAATATGACGACCTTGACGTCGTAAGGAAGTTTGCAAAAACGGTCGATGTCGTGACGTTTGAATTCGAAAACGTTCCATCGGCAACCGTCGACGCGGCTTCTGAGTTCGTTGACGTTCATCCTCGGGGCGAGGTACTTCACACTACGCAGAACCGGCTTCGTGAGAAATCTTTTTTGTCAAATAATGGATTCCCGGTTGCGGATTTCAAAGCGATAAAACTCATAGACGATCTTTATCGCGGCGTCGAAAAGTTCGGAACTCCCGCTGTGCTGAAGACCGCTGGATTCGGCTACGACGGCAAGGGCCAGACGAAGATCAAGGCTCTGGGTGATGTTAGCGCCGCGTTTGATGGGCTGGGCGGCACGGCGGCGATTCTCGAGAAGTTCATCGAATTCGAAAAGGAGGTTTCGGTCGTCTGTGTTCGTGATCAGGGGGGCAGTTTTGCGCATTACGGCGTGATCGAAAACGAGCATGCGAACCATATCCTCGATATTTCGTTCGCTCCGGCTCTGGTTTCGGAAAGGATATCGGAGGAAGCGGTAGATATCGCCCGAAATATTGCAGACACGATGGACTATGTCGGAACGCTTTGTGTCGAGTTTTTCCTTACCAAAGATGAAAAGCTTCTGGTCAACGAGCTCGCACCGCGGCCGCACAACTCGGGCCACCTTACATTCGACGCGTGCGTAACATCACAGTTTGCGCAGCAGGTGCGCGCTGTTTGCGGCCTTCCTTTAGGATCGACCGCTTTCTACAAACCGGCCGCGATGGCCAATCTGCTCGGCGACCTCTGGTCAAAAGGCGAGCCCCATTGGGCCGGCGCGCTCATGGATCCTGCTGTAAAACTTCATCTATATGGTAAGTCCGAGCCAAAACTAGGCCGGAAGATGGGGCACATCACCGCTGTCGCGGAGTCGGTTGAAAAGGCCGTCAGTGCGGTGATCAAGTCCCGAACTCAATTGTCTTCGAAATAGTTCCTGCCGGGCGTCGTTTGCCGCGATTTTTTCCAAACGATAGAATTTATTAATGGCCGAAACTCTTGCATTCTCGAGATCTGCTGACCGGAATCAGCTATATGCCGAGATATTTCCGCAGATCGAGGAGCTCGTCTCCGGTGAATCGGACCTTATCGCAAACCTTGCAAATGTTGCCGCGGTTCTAAAGGAAGCGTTCGGTTTTTTCTGGGTCGGTTTTTATCTGGAAAAGGGCGGGCAACTCGTGCTTGGCCCATTCCAAGGCCCGCTTGCGTGCACACGCATCAACTTTGATCAGGGCGTTTGCGGTCACGCATTCACTACAAAGCAAACTGTTATCGTCAAAAACGTCGACGAGTTTCCGGGACATATCGCGTGCAGCGCCGCGGCCAGGTCCGAGATAGTCGTGCCCATCAAAGCTCCGAGCGGCGGCATTCTGGGCGTCCTCGATGTTGACAGTGACAAGCTGGATGATTTTACCGAGATCGATCGCGTTGGCCTCGAGGCTATCACGGGTGTTATTGAGAGATCCATTCA
>DATFEW010000330.1:0-3711 GCA_035250805.1 Pyrinomonadaceae bacterium | reverse complement strand
AGATCTTTTCAAGCCGTTTCATGTGCGGCTCGTCAATTGTCTTTGACAGCACGGCGTGACACTTGACCTGCTCTTCAGCCAGACCGTTGACGCACTTCCCCCGCGCGTCCTGGTCGACCTTCAGCATCGAAACGAGCTCATCGCGCAAGTGCGGGTAACTTACTTGAGCAGAAGAAACAAGGGCGGCTCCAAACAGGACGACCACGAAGATCAACACTTTCATACAACTTCATTTTGAACGATCCGCGCAACATCATCTAATTCGCTTGTGATTCGCATTCGCGGGAGACTTGTTAGAAAGTCTCGGCCGTAGGGTTTTGTGCGAAGCCGGGGATCGAGGATCGCGATGACACCACGGTCGGTGCGGCTTCGGATCAGGCGCCCGATTCCCTGTTTGAGCGAGATCACGGCTTGCGGGACACTGTAATCGGTAAATGAACGGCCGCCGTTCTCCTCGATGAAACGCGAGCGTGCGGCGACGATCGGATCGGTAGGTACGGCGAAAGGCAGCTTGTCGATGATCACACAAGAGAGTTGATCGCCCTGAACGTCGACGCCCTGCCAGAAGCTTTGCGTAGCGAATAGGACGGCGTTCGGAGTTACGCGAAACTTGTCAAGCAGGCCTGCCTTCGACATCGAACCCTGCACGAAACACGGATAATTAACACGGGACGACACGAGCTCGAAAAGCGTGTTCATGGATTGATTGCTGGTGCACAAGACGAATGCATGGCCCCTTGTTACGCCGATGATCTTCTGGATCTCAGCGGCGGCAAGCTGGGTAAATTCCGGGGTGCGTGGATCGGGCATCGCCTTCGGCAAATAAAGTATTGCTTGCTCTTCGTAATCGAAAGATGATGGCGCCGTAAAGCCTGTCGTCTTCGATGTATCTAACCCCAGGCGCTCCCGCACAAAGTTGAACGAACCGCTGCTGGAGAGCGTAGCGGAGGTTAGAATGCATGATTCGACCTTGTCGAAAAGCTTTTCACGAAGGAGCTCCGACACGTCGACAGGCGACGCGCGCAGGAAAATCCCCTTTCCCCGCCGCTCTAGCCAATAGACGTAGTTGCGTTCGGCCTGAGTGACGATGAAATCCAGATCAAAACGTGTCTGGCGTGTCCGGCGAAGCATACTCTCGGCCTCGGGAAGTTCTTCAGCAAATTTGGCAAGCGTTGATTCCAGTCCGGCAAGGGTATTATCGAGGGCAAAATAAGCTTCGCCGAGCGGAGTCGGCGCGTTGTCCCCCTTTGTGGTCCGGTGCGAGAACGAGTCCGGTAAAAGCGGAAACCGCCCCTCCGTCCTGGCCTGTCTAAATCGAAGCCAAAATTGCTCCGATAGCCCCATTATCTTCGCAGCGAGCTTTGTCAGATCCCGCGTCACGACCGCGTCGGCGATCGGCAGGCTGTCGGTATCGCGTACCAGCTCGTCGATCTGGAAATTTGAGACCTGAAAGCCGAAATAGTCCGCCGCGATGTCTTCTATCAGGTGTGCCTCATCAAAAATAACGGCGCCGTAGTCGGGAATGACCTTGCCAAATTGATTTCCGCGAACACTCAGGTCGGCGAAAAACAAATGATGGTTAACGACGACAATATCCGCTGCATCTGCCCGTGCACGCATCTGGGTAATAAAGCACGGTTCGAAGTCTGGGCATTTTTGACCTATACAAATATCCGAGCGCGCATTGATACGGTTCCAAAATGAGAGGTTTTCCGGCAGGTCGACAAGCTCACGACGATCACCCGTTACGGTTTCGTTTATCCAACGGCCAATGACACGGAAATGATCGATATCGTCAAGCCCTTCAAGGATCGGCTGGTGCTCAGCCTTTTTTACGCGATATAGGCAAGCGTAATTCCCGCGGCCCTTCATATATTCGGCCTTGAATTTTCGCGGAAGGATCTTCTGCAGGAACGGAATATCTTTTTCCATTAACTGCTCCTGCAGATTCTTTGTGCCGGTCGAGATCACGATCCGTTTCTTTTGCGCGATAGCAGCGGCGATGGCTGGAACAAGGTAGGCGAGGGTTTTTCCCGTACCGGTCCCGGCCTCGACGATCAGATGCCGTCTGCCGGCAAGTGCCTGTTCGACATGCTCAGCCATCCTGATCTGCCCTTCGCGGTACTCGTAGTTATCGTGAAAACGGGAGATCAAACCGTCCTCACCGAACACCTTTCCGATCAAATTGTCCGCGGTTTTTGGCACCATGATCAAAGCGCTAGCCACGATTGTGATTGTAGTGTCAAATTTGTTCGGTGTCGAAGACCGGCTTTTTTGGACAAAATAAGAACCCCGCCGGATGCGAAGCATCGACGGGGTTCGAATCGAAGGAAACAGTTACGTTACTACGGCTTGGAGGCCGGAGCTGGGTTCGAGGTAGGCATCGATACCGGATTCTTCGGCATGCCCTCGACTCCTGACTTCGCAGGTGCTGCCTGCTGTGCGTCAGAATTCGACGTCGGGTTGCCGAGCGGTACTGGTTGAAGGATCGAAGCTGAGGGCTTCGTTCCTGACGAACCAAGCGTCGTGCCATAGTCCGGACGATAGATCCTCGGAGTAATGAAGAAGAGGATCTCGTTAGTATCACGCTTGACGCCCTTACGCTTGAACAGGTTTCCGAGGACCGGGATCTTCCATAGGCCCGGCGTTCGGTCCTGACTCTCACGTTCGTCGTCAAAGATGACTCCGCCAACAACGGTCGTTCCACCGTCCGGCACAGTTACCTGTGTTTCCATTAGCTGCGTGTTAATTGCAGGCGGAACACCGGGAACTATGGTCGCGGTTGAGCTGTTTTCTGCAAGTACGTCGAGTACGATCGTACCAACGTCTGTGATCTGTGGTGTAACCTCAAGCTTGAGCGGAACATCGACGTAGGTCGTTGTAGCAATGACCGCACCGCCTGCTCCGGCCGAACCCGGCTGGATCGTGGTGATGGGGATCTTGGTACCGCTTTCGATCTTCGCACGGCGATTATTCAGAGTCGTCACACGCGGAGTCGCGATGATCTTCGCCTGGCCTTTCTGTTCACCGGCGGTGATCAGCGAGCTAAGCTGAGCCGTTCCAAATATTCCGGTGGTAAGGCCGATCGCTGTGTTGACCAACTGTGCTCCAAGTCCGCTGACACCGGTGCTCGGCAAGCCAGCAGGAATCGGAAGAGCGGTCTGAGCTCCACCCAGCGTGCCCATCGATACACCACGCCCGTTGTTAGAAACAAGGCCTGCCAGCTGGACACCGATATCACGGCTGAAGTTGCGGGTAGCAACAACGATCCGGGTTTCGATCTCAACCTGCGGCTCGGGCTGATCAAGTATAGCAACCAAACTTTTTACAGCGTCGATATTCTCGCGAACGTCTGTGATGATGAGTGAGTTGCTTCGCTCATCGATCTCAACCGATCCGCGGCGAGACAATCGCTTGGTGATTATAGGAAGAAGTCCTCCACCGCCCGCCGCACTTCCAGAAGAACTGCCGCCACCCGAGCTGACCGGCGTGCCGGTCGTAGCCGAGCCACGCCCGATAGAGCCGCTCGCACGAGCGTAGTTCAGTCGGACGAACTCGGTGTAGAGCGGCGAACCGTCAAGCCTGTTGTCCATCTGCAGCCTGATGAGATCACCTTCCGTAGCGAGCGCCTTTGAGTCGGCGACGCGCAGAATTGTTCCGTTGACCTGTATGCCGAGCTCCTGCGATCTCATGACTGAGTCGAGAGCGACA
>DATFEW010000329.1:0-2919 GCA_035250805.1 Pyrinomonadaceae bacterium | reverse complement strand
AGCGGAAATTCAATATAACAAATTCGATGTCATTCGAACAAAAAAAGTCCCGGTTGTAACCGTACAACCGGGAAAGGAGTGAAGAGAGAATCGTGTGCCCCTAATCCGAGGCTAAAAGTTTTGAGATCTGGGCTTCAAGGTTAGCCGCCTTGTCCCAGCCGTCTGACCGGTGAACTATGGCGCCGCGTTGATCGATGACGTAATGAGCGGGAAATCCCATATCGATATTGCCGCTCTTATCCACATCAGCGTATTTCATAACCACACCAAAGCTGTTTGGGATGACGCTGAATGCGAACGGGTTCTTGCGAAGATACTGCTCGATCTTCGCGTTGTTTTCCATGGTCAGCGCCAGGAAAACGACGTCCTGTCCTTGATACCGGTCCGCGACGCGGTTCAGTTTTGGGATCTCGCTGTGGCATATCTGACATCTGGTGGACCAAAAGGTCAAGACAACGACCTTTCCCTGCAACTGACTAAGACTGTAATACTTACCGTCCAGGGATTGAGCTACGAACTCGGGAGCCTTCGTACCCGGCCGTAGCTGCTTCTGGGCAGCCACGGTGGAAGCCAGGAAAACTGCAATTATGAGGGTTAGGAGAAATCGCATTCTGAGGATTTGCCCACGTTGAAGAATGTTAAACATTCCCTACTTAATATAAATTGCCAATCGGTAACGACTCCAGAAAAACCTTTCGCTGGAATCCATTTGTTTTCAGGTATTTGGGAAAGTGACGCGTGCTAGAATCAGCAAATGCTGCTCGAAACGCTCGAAACGCGAAATTTCCGGAATACATCCGGCAAAATAGTGTTTCGCTATGGTCTCAATATACTAATCGGCGATAACGGTCAGGGGAAAACCAATTTCCTCGAAGCGATTGCCGTCCTGGCCACTACTAAGTCGTTCAGAACAGCGAAACTACAGGAGACGATCCGGTTTGACGAGGAAACCGCCGTGATAGTGGGCAATGTAAAAATTTCGGGGGAAATCGCACGCGAACTGCGTGCCGTAATACAAGAAAGAGTAAAGCAGTTTGCCGTGAATGGCAAGCGCGAAGTTTTGCAGCGTTACCTGGGCCAACTTCACGCGGTCGTCTTCACATCTGATGAGCTCGCAGTGGTTCGCGGCGGACCGGAATTAAGACGAAGATTTCTTGATGACGCTATCGTTGCCGTGCATCCGCTGTACGCTGCAACAGTCTCTGAGTATGCCCGTGTCATAAAACAGAAAAACGCCCTTCTCCAAAATTCGCGCGATGCACAATACTCGACCGAAAAAACCGCCGAGCTTGTCGCTCCGTGGAACGAGCAATTGGCCGCGCTGTCAACAAAGATCCATCGGTCACGCGTGCGAATCGTAGAACGGTTGAACGAAATGCTTGAACGGCGTCTCTTTGGTACGGAGGAAGTAATCATCCGGTATGCTTCTTCATTTGAAGGTAAGGGAGACTTGGGCGATTACGAATCATTGATCACCGAACGACTGACGATGCGCATTCAGGCGGAGCTTGTTGCCGGACACTCCCTCATCGGCACACATCGCGACGACCTTGAGATCAAGTTCGACGGCCACGACCTTCGAAAATACGGTTCCGCAGGCCAACAAAGAAGCGCCCTGCTGCTTCTATTGCTGGCAAATATTGCAGTTTATCATGCCACCAGAAACGAATACCCGCTGTTTTTGATCGACGATATCGACTCGGAACTCGACTACAAACGGATCGGTCAATTGCTCGAATATCTGGATGGTAAAACGCAGACGATCGTAACCACCACGAAGGAAAGTTTTGCTTCGGAATTCGGTGGCGGAGTGGGCATATTTGCGATCTGCAATGGCATCGCAAAACCTCGATAAAATGGGCATTTTTATTCGTTCCCTACGTTATGGATATACCACTTGAAATGTTAAAATAGTTACATAATAGGACCGGCCACAATCGTGCCGGTCCATGCCGACCCCAGCCATTTCGGGCGTCGAAATGCCTCCGAAAAAGAAGCGCATTCTATGAGGATTTTGAAGTTTTTTCTGATCGCAAATGCGGTTTGTGCGCTTCGGGAGCGCTAAATGCTTGAATTGAGAAAAGAGGTATAGTTTGGCAAAGGCAAAAACAGAATACGGGGCGGAATCGATCCAGGTTTTAGAGGGACGCGACGCGGTGCGCAAACGTCCGGCAATGTATATCGGTTCCACGGGCGACATCGGGCTTCACCATCTTGTTTATGAGGTGGTGGATAATTCGGTCGACGAGGCGCTCGCGGGCTACTGCGACACGATCGAGGTGTCAATCCACATGGACAACTCGATAACGGTGATCGACAACGGCCGCGGTATTCCTACGGATATACACAAACAGGAGAAGCGCTCGGCGGCCGAGGTTGTAATGACCGTGCTGCACGCCGGCGGCAAATTCGATTCGAACTCATACAAGGTCTCAGGTGGCCTGCACGGCGTCGGCGTGTCATGCGTCAACTTTCTATCGGAATGGCTCAAGCTTGAGATCTGGCGAGACGGCAAAACCCACGAGATGGAGTTCCAAAAGGGAATTCCCGCAGCTCCGCTCAAGGAAACCGGGACCACATCAAAGCGCGGGACGAAGATCACCTTCCTTCCTGACGATGATATTTTCGACACTACGGTCTATAGCTTCGACAAGCTTTCAGAGCGGCTACGTGAAAAGGCGTTCCTCAATAAAGGCATTCGGATCTTCATTAAGGACGAGCGTGAAGAGGACGAAAAGTCACACGAGTTCTACTACAAAGGCGGCATAGCTGAATTTGTAAAGCACTTGAACAAAAACAAGAGCCCGCTTCACGAAAATCCGATCTACTGTGAAGTCGTTGACGACGATCTTTCGATCGAGGTGTCGATGCAGTACAACGACAGCTACGATGAAAAGATATTTTCGTTTGCGAACAACA
>DATFEW010000304.1:0-3835 GCA_035250805.1 Pyrinomonadaceae bacterium | reverse complement strand
AATGTGCATTGCAACATCTTTTACAAGCTGCTGAAACTCGTCGCCGCGTGCGACGAAATCGCTCTCACAATTGATCTCGACAAGCACACCGACCTTCCCGCCCATGTGGATATACGAACCCACCGCGCCTTCCGCGGTCACGCGTCCCGCCTTCTTGCCGGCGGTAGCCATTCCTTTCTTACGCAGGATCTCTATCGCCGCAGTTTCGTCGCCGTTTGCTTCGATGAGAGCGTTCTTGCAATCGACCATCCCTGCTCCGGTCTTTTCGCGGAGCGATTTTACTGCACTTGCTGTTACTTCTGCCATAACCTTTTCCTGATCCCTGATTCCAAATTTCAAATTCCAAATTCTAAATTCCAGATAGGCAGATACCCGGAGATCTGGAATCTGGAATTTGGAATTTGAGATTCAGCTTGCTGAAGCTTCGTTAATTTCTTCCGTATTTTTGGCGGCCTCAGCGACATCTTCGTCCGCCATTTTCTCGATCTCAGGCCTTACTTCGGGCGTCAGATCCGCCCCGGGTTCCTGATGGGCGTACGAACCCCCTGCCGGATCTGAATGAGTGGCTTCAGCAGTTTCCCAGGTTTGATCCGCAACCTCGATATCTGCTTCGACCTCTTCTTCCTCAGTTTCTGCCGCAGCGGCCTCAAGCTCGGCTTTTTCGTCCTCGCTTAGGTATTCCTGCGGTATCGCCGTCAGCGAACCGAGCTCGGGTGCTTCAGCGACCTCGGCCGCTTCGCCATCGGCCGGTGCTTCAACGACTTCCGCACCGCCCTCTGTACCGATCTGTTTACCTTCGAGGATCGCGTCCGCGATCCTCGACGCGAAAAGCCGTATAGCGCGCAGCGCGTCATCGTTCCCGGGTATGACCTGGTCGATGCCTTCCGGCGAGCAATTGGTATCTACAACCGCGACGATCGGGATGCCGAGACGATTTGCTTCCTTAACGGCGATATCTTCCTTACGAACATCGATGACAAAGAGCATGTCCGGCGGGCCGCCCATGTCCTTGATGCCGGCGAGGTTCTTCATCAGGCTTTCGTGCTCGCGGTCGAGTTTGAGCCGCTCTTTTTTTGTGAGCATCTCCATTCGCCCGTCTTCACGCATGGCCTCGATATCCTTAAGCTTTTTGATCGACTTCTGGACCGTTTGATAATTAGTCAGGAGTCCGCCAAGCCAGCGGTTATTGACATAAAACTGTCCGCAACGTTCCGCCTCTTCTTTAATAGCATCCTGGGCTTGCCGTTTCGTTCCGACGAACAGGACCTTCTGATTGGGCCGTTCGGTGAGCGATTCCTGGACGTAATTGAGAGCGTCGCGGAAAAGCTTCTGCGTTTTTTGAAGGTCGATAATATAAATGCCGTTGCGTTCGCCAAAGATGTACTCCTTCATCTTCGGGTTCCAACGGCGGACCTGGTGTCCAAAGTGAACTCCTGCTTCGAGGAGTTCTTTCATCGTAACTGTAGCCAAAATTTAATCTCCTTTCTTTCTGGTTTTTGTACTCGCCGAAACCTTTCGATAAACCAAGGCGTTTCGGCAATGGATTCGTTCGGAGTTCCAGCTTTAGCTGGCTGAAACCGGCCGCCTAAAGGTGGAACTCCAAACAATTATCTCTTCGAGAACTGGAACCGCTTACGGGCGCCCTTCTGACCGTATTTTTTACGCTCTTTCTGGCGCGGGTCGCGTGTTACCAATCCCGCTTTCTTCAAAGTCGGACGAAGGTCCGCATTAAATTCCATCAAAGCACGCGTGATACCGTGACGAACCGCTCCGGCCTGTCCGGCCGCGCCGCCGCCATCGACGTTCACAAGAATGTCGAATTTGCCGATCGTATCGGTCAACGTCAACGGCTGCCGAATGATCATCTGTAATGCTTCGTTCGGAAAATACGAATTGAATTCCCGTCTGTTTACCGTGATAGTGCCGGAACCGGGACGCAGGTAAACGCGTGCTGTCGAAGTTTTTCTGCGGCCCGTGCCGTAATATTGAATGTCTGCCATAAAAACTAGTTCCAAGTTCAATGTTCAAAGTTCCAAGTTCGAAAACCGGGTCCCGAGTTGGAACCTGGAACTTGGAACCTGAAACTTTAGAGTTCTATCGCCTCCGGCTTCTGCGCTTTGTGACGATGGTCGGCGTCCGCGTAAACCTTTAATTTCTTTGCCATTGCCTTTCCGAGCTTTGTCTTCGGAAGCATCCCCTTGACGGCGAGTTCGATCACCCGTTCCGGATGCTTTTCAAACATGTCCTTAGCGCTTATTTCGCGAAGACCGCCCGGATAAAGGGTGTGTCGGCGATAAAGCTTCTGGTCGTTCTTCGAACCCTTAAAGATCGCGTGCCGTGCGTTGATCACAACGCAGTGATCGCCCATGTCCAAAAAGGGCGTCCACGCCGGATTGTTCTTGCCGGAAATGACGCGGGCGACCTCGGTCGCAAGCCGGCCGACCGTCTTGCCCCTGGCATCGACGACGAACCATTTGCGGCCATCCGCCAGCCCTTTTCCGCTAGGAAAATAAGTACTCATAATTGCACACACCTAGAGTGTTTTCCGCCAAAAAAGCGAACTGATAGAGTATCGAAATGCAGGGTTAAGGTCAAGTTGGGAGCCGCCGATGAGCAGGCAAAAGGCAATTGAGGCGTGAAAAAACCACAGGTGAGGAGTAATCAGGACGTTGTTAGATACGCCCTTACTAACGTGCGGGCTTCTGCAGTTTTTCGATCTCTTTTCCTTTGTTGCTGTATTCGTCGGATCTCTGTTTGTTTCCCATCAAGCCGTAAACTTCGCTGATGGTGTTGTAATAGCGGATCAGGTCCTTATGACTTGGTCCAAGCTGTCCGATCTTAATTGCCAGGGCTTTTTCGTAGTAGGCCAATGACTTCTTAAAATTCTTCTTCTCCTTATACGCGTTGCCCAAATTTCGATAGCTTTGCTCTACTTCGACGCCATTCTTACCGAAGATTTTTTCTCTGATCTGTTTTGCCTTTAGATGTGCCTCGATCGCTCGGTCGTATTCCTTCTTGCGAAAATAGATGTTTCCAATATTCCCGTAGCTTGTCGCAACTTCAGCACTGTTCTTCCCCAGTTTCGAGAGCCGGATCGAAAGGGCCTTGTTATGATGAGCTAGAGACTGTACAAACTGATCTTCGGCGCCGTAAGTAACGCCCAAAGTGATGTAGGTCGTTGCTATCGCCAAACTCTCCGGATCGCTCGAGGAACGGCCTAGTGTCAAGGCTTTTTCTAAATATTCTTTCGCTTTGTCGTATTTATCCTGCCGATTCAAAATGGCACCGATCTGGTTGTAGGAGTCGATCGCCTTTTCGGTATTGCCTTTCTTGATAAATTCGATGGCTGCTCGTTCGTAATAGGCGATTGCATTATCAGGATTGGCTTTCGTCCTGAATTCGTCAGCAGTCTTTAACAGGTCCTCTGCAGAAGCATTGGGCTGTCCGATGACACAAGTTGAACATACGATGGCGAATAGAATGGCGAATGCAGCTTGCGTGAGTTTCATAGTGCGCTCCTTGACGAGGTTGGACGATGGAGAATGAGTTTTTCCTTCATTTTTTCGCAGACGTCAATTAAAGTGTTCGCCTAGCCCTCCCTCACGGTCAGGCTTCCGCATTGTGAATTCTGCATGTGCACTGTGAATTCCGACGATGGTTTTGGCGTCTTCGATCTCGCCGTTGCGGATCATGTTAAGAAGTGAATCGAAGGAGTGGCGTTCGATTGTGAGGATCTCGTCGTCTTCCAGGTTTTGTTTTGTCTCTGTGAGTTCCGTGGCCAGAAAGACGTGCATCTTTTCGCTTAGGAAACCGGGCGAGACGTAGAATTGGCAAA
>DATFEW010000301.1:0-6079 GCA_035250805.1 Pyrinomonadaceae bacterium | reverse complement strand
CCCGTTGAATGTCGGCGGACGTCCGTACCTGAGCTGGCCATCGTTCGTCCCGCCTTCGTACGAGCTGACGATCCTGCTCGCGGGATTCACGGCCGTATTCGGAATGCTTTTCCTGAATGGATTGCCACGACCCTATCATCCGGTTTTCAACGTGCCGCGATTTGCATTGGCAACACGAGAAAAATTCTTTTTATTGATCGAGACGGCGGATCCGAAATTCGATGAGAATACCCGAAGCTTTATGGAAGGTCTCAAGCCGCAGGAGGTTTTCGATGTCGAAGAATAGAGAAGTAAAAAGTAAAAAGGAAAAAGGCAAAAGTGTCGATACCAGACTTGTTTTTGCCTTTTTACTTTTTACTTTTTACTTTTTCACTTCTTGCGGATCGAAGCCCACGGATCTCCGAACAATTATTCCCGCGGACAGCCTGATTTATCTTGAATCGGACGACCTGGGGGCGGTGATGAACGCAATCACTGAGCGACCAGCGTTTCGCGAAGCCGCGCAGGGGATCCCGAACCTTTCCGCACTCAATGGAGTGAAGCTCGCGGTTGCCGTCACAGGTTTTGAAACTAAAGAACAGGCGGTAACGGAAGAAAATTCCGTCCTTAATTTCACACCGCGTTTCGTCGCGGTTCTCGAGACGAACGCGTGGAACTACCAGGCGATCAAGTTCACCGAGGAAAAGCTTGGGAGCTTTATCGACGATATTTACGGTGGGGAAGTTCTCCTTGAGACCTCGGATAGGCACGACGGCAAGTATTTTGTCTGGACGGCCGAAGATGGCCGCAAGGCCTATGGGCTTGTGCAGGGCAGCGTCGTCTATTTCGGCAATGACGAATCCTCGATCGAGAAATCCCTGGCTGTGAAACGAGGCGAAGTCGAAAGTATTTCAAATAACCCGAAGGTCACACGTGGCGACCGCCTTGCATTCGGTTATGTCTCGCCCGACGGTGTGGCACAGATCGCGAATATCGCGGGACTCTCGTTGGCGAAACAAAGCAGTGAGGAAGGCGAAGTGCAAAGCTTTGTCGCAGGTGTTTTGCCCGAAATACTTCGAAATTCTCTCAAAGAGGCCACCTGGACAGCGACAAAGAGCGACGAAGGCATCGTCGATAGTTTTACGATCTCGATGAATCCAGAGGTCGCGGCGGTGCTAAATGAAACTTTGATCCCATCCCGCAAACCGGCGATCGAACTACCACAGCTGGTTCTTGAGGATGCTGTTTCAGTTACCCGATATCATTTACAAGATCCGCAGGTTGCCTGGCGGAGCCTTGTTCTCTCCGCGGGCAAAACTACAGATCCTGCAAGCGGCTCACTCATAGTCAATTTTTCGGACGGACTATTCGAGCCGTACGGCATCGAGGATCCGGAGAAATTTCTAAGGTCCGTCGAACCGGAGCTATTTACGGTCAGATTTGATGAAGGCGGAGAGAATGTTGTGGTGGTGGCGAAGGTGAAAGATCTCGCGACTTTCGAGCAATCCATTGCAAACGAACTGCGGACCGCCAAAGCCGTTGCCGAATCAGCCGATCTCACGGTCAAAAAGTCGGCCGATGGCGAATTGATGTTGGCGACGAAACCCTCGGGAGTGATCTACCTTGGTGACACAGGTTCTGTCGAAAAACTTGTGAGGGCTCCGGTGGGGACCGGGTATAAACAGCTTTATGCGAAGCGAATGTTCGAAAGTGATGCGCTCTCGGCCACGACGGGTGCGGACAAGGCCGCAGCCGCCAAAATTGTTTCGTTGTTTGCAGAAGCTAAAGGCGGGGATACCGCTGCGGACTCGCGTTTTCTCACCGAAACACGGTTTAGCAAAAATGGAATTGAACGACGGACCGTCTCCGATTTTGGCGTTATTGGCTGGATCGCGAGCCAACTGGCCAACGACGAATAAAAAAAGCGGGGATTCGACCCCGCTTTTTTATCCTAAAACACTCAAATCGCCTGCAAACCCCGCGCGCTCTCGTATTATTTCCGCTTAGCAGCGCGCTGCAACCTTCTCACATTCTTCTCGATCCAGCTTTCGGCGGCTCGATAATGGGGAAATTTGCGTTCGTCGGCCCGAAATGCCGGCGTATGGTTATAGCGCCTGCCGTTGATATTCACGGTTGGATGGACAATGTGGAGCATTTCGTGAAACATCACGTATTCGACGATAAATCTGGGCGTTTCACGCGTATCCAGAGATCGGCTAATAACGATCGTATTCTGCGCCGCATCATGATGTCCGAGAACACGATAAGTCTTTCGTTGTGACCAAGTTAGGATGGGTTTCTTAACCCTCCCCCCGAAATGTTTCTGATTCACTTTCTGAAAGATCTCTTTAAGATCATATACCTCGCCCTTTGGCGGCGAGATCGGCCTTCGGGGTTGGGCCACGCGAAACGCGGCCGCCCTTTTGAGAATCTTCTCAGCTTTTATGGCTTCGTTATACGCGTCTTGAAATGGTGTATCAGCCCGTTTATGGAAAAGCTTTGCAACCAGTATAAATGCAAGAGCCCGTTGGCCTTGCGGTGCCATATGACGGCAAGATTCGGCGATTCTGACCAGCGCCTGGCCCCCTCTGAGCCTGATCGTATGGTTTATTCCCACGTATGGGTAAAATTCGATCGAGATCGGCGGTACCCGCCCCCCTTGATTGTAGAACCTAAATGCTTGTTGATAGTATTTTCGTATTTTTTCGCGCACGTCTTCACCACCGTTCTTCTAATAAATATTGACAGTTTCGGGCGTTAAATGATATTTCTGGTAATGGAAGCATACCGCGTTTTGCGGTTTCTGCCAAGCACGCCATGTCAAAATGCCGGCCCGCGACCCAAACCTGAGGATTGGAAATACCCAATCCAACCCTGATTCCCGAGGGCAAACCATCCTCACGGCAATAATTAACGAACATTTTGTCACTGGCGAACCGGTCGGTTCCAAAACCATTGCAGATCGTTTTGCCCACGCGTCGGGCCTTAGCTCGGCGACGATCCGGGGAGTAATGGGCGATCTCGAGGATATGGGGCTGCTCGAACAGCCGCATACGTCCGCAGGCCGCGTACCAACTGACAAAGGATACCGGTATTACGTTGACAATCTGTTAGGCGTCCTCAGCATTTCGAATGATGATCTTCAACGCATCGGCGATGAATTTGGCTTGAGTTCGAGCGATTTTGTAGAGGCTCCCGACCGCCTGATGGAACGTACCTCCGAGCTCCTTTCTGCTCTTTCAAATAATGTAGGGATCGTGGTAAGCCCAAGCCTTGCAAGCGACCGCCTGCAGCATATTGAATTCGTAAACCTGAGTGACAATCGAATTCTCGTCGTGTTGGTATCGGCCCCGAACATTGTTCATAACCGGATCATCCGGCTGAATATGAGCTTTACGAAGGAAGAACTCGAACGAACTGCGAATTATCTCAACGCGGAGTTTGTCGGCAAGAACCTTTCCGAGATAAGGGCGGAGATTATGGCCCGTATGCATGAGGAGAAAGCACTATTCGATGATCTGTTGCAGACCGCTGTAATCCTCTGTTCTCAAAGTATAGAGAGCGAGGAAGAGGCGGGGGGCGAAGTTTTCGTGAACGGGACGACGAATATCCTTTCAAAGCGGGATTTCGCCGATCTGGAAAGGCTTCGCGAACTACTCACAACGATCGGCGAACGGTCACGGCTGCTGGAGATCCTGAACGAATGCATTGCTCGCGACACTACAGCAGGCGGCGGCGTCCAAGTTGTTATCGGCCGGGAAAACCGAACGCCTTCGCTTCAAAACTGCACGCTGATCTCGGCCCCATATCGTATTGGCGACAGCTCTGCGATCGGGACATTGAGCGTTCTAGGCCCCACCCGGATCGAATATGCTCGGATGATCTCGATCGTCTCATATGTTGCTCGAGTGCTGGAAAAGGTAATGGCACGCGGGACCACAAGAAATAACTAACCTCAAACCGGCCACCCACGAACTCAAAAATGAGCTCCAATCAGGAAATCAAGAGCCTCGAAAAGGCCCCAAAAGATAACGCCACAGACGATCCCATCTCTGTGGACGAGTTCATTCGCCAACTTGAAGCGAGAGAAAAGGACCTTCACATTACTGCGGAAACGACGGTGATTGAGATCGCGGAGGGATTCGATGAAGCCGAGATTCCGGAGTTCATGAAAGGAGATTTCGCTGAGGAACCAGCGAAGCCAGCTAAGCCCCCCGTTCATCCTAAAGAAAAAACGGCAAGCACAAAGCTCGAGGCGGAGAACAAGTTGCTTCGAGAGAAGATCGCAAAACTCGAAGACGAACAGGAAGAGCTGTCGAAGGATACCCAGCGTCGTGCAAAAGACTTTTCAAACTTTAAGTCGCGAGTCGAGCGCGAGCGTCGAGAGACATTCCAAAATCAGGTTGCGAATTTAGCTATCCAGATGCTGCCGGCCCTCGATAATCTCAATCGAGCGATCGACTTTGTTGATTTTCCTCAAGATCAGGAAAGTGAATTTCGTCACTTTTTCGATGGTGTGGTTCTTGTCAACCAGCAGGTAAATGAGGTCCTTGCGGGCATGGGGATCGTCCCGATCGCTACGATTGGCGAGCCGTTCGACCCACATCTGCACGAGGCCGCCGCAACGGAAAACACCGACCAAGTGAAACCAAATACTATAACGGGCGAAATGCTCAAGGGTTATAGAATGGGCGAACGGGTGATTCGCCATTCGATCGTTCGTGTCGCAAAACCTACCACCGGTTCTGGTAAATCCCCAGCATCCGAAGAAGTCACTGAATTAGACCTTATCGCTCAGATCGCTGATCCACTGGACGATCTGCATGAAGAGTCTTCGGAATAATCCCGCCATATCCCACAAGAAAGGACGTACTATGAGTAAAGTAATAGGAATCGACCTCGGAACAACAAACTGCTGCGTTTCGGTTTTAGAAAACGGAGCTGTTCAGATCATCTCCAACAAGGAAGGCGGCAGAACGACGCCGTCCGTAGTTGGGTTTACGGATAAGGACGAACGGCTCGTGGGCCAGATCGCGAAGCGTCAAGCGGTGACAAATCCCGCTCATACTCTCTATGCAGTAAAGCGGCTGATCGGCCGTAAATTCAACTCCGACGAGGTTGAAAAAATGCGATCGACGGTACCCTTTGAGATCGTCGAGGCTCCAAACGGAGACGCTCATATCCGCGTACTTGATCGAGTGTATAGTCCCCCTGAGATATCGGCTATTGTTCTCCAGCGATTGAAGCTTGCGGCAGAAGAGTTTCTTGGAGATAAGATCTCCGAAGCTATAATTACGGTGCCCGCCTATTTTGATGACATGCAGCGCCAGGCTACGCGAGACGCAGGCAAGATAGCGGGCCTTGAGGTTGAGCGCATCATCAACGAACCGACGGCCGCAGCACTCGCGTATGGATTCGGAAAATCCAAATCGGAAAAGGTCGCCGTGTACGACCTCGGTGGGGGTACATTCGATATCTCGATCCTCGAGATCAACGACGGCGTTTTTGAGGTCCTGTCCACCTCAGGCAATACGTTTCTCGGCGGCGAGGACTTTGACCAACGCATAATTGACTGGCTTGTAGAAACCTTTAAGAACGAAAGCGGTATCGACCTTTCCGGTGACCGCCTGGCATTGCAGCGTTTGAAGGAGGCCGCCGAACGGGCCAAGTGTGAACTCTCGAGTGTAAACGAGACCAACATTAGTCTTCCTTTTATTGCAGCCGATCCTTCGGGACCAAAGCACGTTAATGCAAATCTGAGTCGTTCGAAATTCGAGGAACTAGTTGCGGACCTGGTTGAGGCTTCCGTCGAGCCGTGTCAAAAGGCACTTTTTGACGCAAAAATGCAGCCGGGCGATATCGACAAGGTGATCCTGGTCGGCGGCCAAACCCGTTCGCCGATAATCGCGAAAACGGTTGAGGAAGTTTTCGGCAAAGTGCCATCTTCCGAGATCAATCCTGACGAGGTTGTTGCAATGGGGGCCGCTATCCAGGGCGGCGTACTTACCGGTGATGTAAAGGATATCGTTCTGCTCGACGTTCTGCCGCTGAGTCTTGGCCTTGAGACCCGCGGCGGCCTCTTTGTAAAGCTGATCTCGCG
>DATFEW010000276.1:0-8915 GCA_035250805.1 Pyrinomonadaceae bacterium | reverse complement strand
ACACTGATCAGCAACTCGCCAATTGGTATTGCGGCTTGCCGCACTGTTTCTATGAGGTCTAGGATCAGGACGCCGTTGTTGTCGAGTTGATAGTGGAGAACTACTAAACTCCCTGTTGCAAGATCGACTGAAGCTCGGAATATGTGATAAAGCCGTCGTTGTCTTTATCCACCTCGGCCATTACGCCGTCGACCCAGAAGCTGCGGGTGAATGCGTTGCCGACGCCGGCATCTTTCAACAGGTCGGAGAGTTCGTCCGCGTCGACCGACCCACTCCCGGAGCGCTTGTTCGCGTAATGATCGAACGCCGTCTTGTAATCTCCGTCGTACTGCTCCTGAACAAGCGCTTCCAACTTTCCGATCAGCTCCCGTTTTTCCTCTTCGCTCGCCACAATGCTCTCCTTTGGGAAATGAGAATGTTATAACACGGTGGAAGAGATTTGATAATCTGCGCTATTTGCTCAATACCCTTTGCGTTTCTTGTTTTGAGCAGGGACGGTGTCTTTGAGGTCGAGGATCAGTACGCCGTTGTTGTCGAGCTGGCAGTGGTGAAAGCGTCGGGTCTCGTAGATCGCGATGCCGAATTCTCGGCAAAGCCGGTAACCGCGGATACGCTGTCCGCCATGTCGCCCGCGTGCTCTCGCCGGATACGCATTTTTTTCCACGCTCAGCCTTGCCGGCCTTAGCCCTATCACGTCGCGTTCGCGATCATAGAGCAGCAGATAGGAGTCGGGCGAACCCATAATTTCATGGGTCCGCTTGCTGATCACGATATCGCCCTCATGATTTATCGTCGCGTAAAGCGACGCCCATCGGCTTTCCCGCGCCTCGCGCGGACACTCTTCCCAACGTCTCGGAACATTTACATTTTGAACATCGATCATAATTCGGTTTTAATAAATTGCCGTTTGGCTTTAGGCAACGGTAGGAAATTAGAAGACGGTCCGGCTCTTGCCGAACATTAGAGAGCGTAGCGCAAATAAACGACTGTGTCAAGAGTGCAACAGATGTTTCTCTTTTTTACCGCCGGTGCGATCGCGTGCTTTGTTTCACGGCCCGAAAGGGATCCTTCTAAACATCTTGAGAAACTATCGTCGCAGGTTCGTAAAAAGCATTGTCGCAGGTTAGATCTCGTGCGTCATGTTTTTCGGTTATCACATGGCTTAAATATCTGGATCGTGTGGATGGAGCCGCTTCTTTGAGCAAGCTGATTCGGCAGTGCCGGTCCAGGACGGGCGGGTGAGCCAACCCCCTCGACCCCGTCACCCGGCCCTTGGTGTCTGCGATCAGGCACGCGATGCGTTTTTGTGCGCCCGTTGGAAACCGACCATGATCGGCGCGGCAAAAAGCGCTATTATTCATCGTCGCTAACTCGACAGGAATGGCGCCTTTTAATATCGATCGAGAAAATTCCCAGGACGAGGTGGTTGGCCGCGTGGCTGCTTCCGCGTTTTCCAACGTCACGGATTCGATCATCGATGCCCACACGGCGATCAAGGTTCTTGCGATCACGGTGACTGCGGAGATCGGGCTCTTTGCAATGTTCTATGTCTCAAAGGACAAGGTGACCGAGTTTCTTGCCGAACCTGAGAATGACAGCTTTTGGATCTATGGTTCGGCCGCAATTTTCGTGATCGGTTTTCTCACCGCTTTCGCGGTCTATCGCCTTGTTGCTAAAAAATGGCCGCACCCGAGCGCTCGCGTTTTTATCTGGCTTGTTTCTACCGGCGTCGGACTGCTCAACGTTCTCTTGTTTTTCGCTTTTATCACATTCGAAATGCGTCCGTGATGGAGCTTTTTAAACCATCGTTTGCACGTTTTATCCTGCCAATCTATTCTTTTAGTTTGGAAATTCGCTATCTTAACTTACTAAACAATGAACAATTTAACTTTTGGGATCATCAAGCCCGACGCGGTGCGCGCCGGGAATCAGGGAAAGATCATCGATCGGATATTGGCAGGCGGATTCACGATCCGCGGGATGAAATTGATCCACCAGACGCGGAAACAGGCCGAAGGATTTTATGCAGTGCACGCGGGTAAGGGCTTCTACGACGAGCTTTGCGATTTTATGTCGAGCGGGCCGTGCGTCGTGCTGACGCTTGAAAAGGATGGAGCCGTGAAGGCGTGGCGCGATCTGATGGGAGCGACAAATCCCGACGAGGCGGCCGACGGCACGCTGCGAAAAGAGTTTGCGTCTTCAATAGGTGAGAACGCCGTTCACGGCTCCGATTCGGACGAAAACGCGGCCATCGAGATCAGTTATTTTTTCAGTAAACTTGAATTGGTTTAGGGTTTAAGGGTATAAAAGACGAGTTCCCAGAGTTACTGTATTTCAGAGTTGCTGAGTTATTTTGTCGATTGTTGGGGGGAAACTCTGAAACTCGGCGAACTCTGAAAACTCTGTAACTCTCAAAATCTTATGAAACAATGCCCGGTCTGCGAAAAGACCTTCGATGACAGTTTGCGGTTTTGCCAGGCGGACGGAACACCGCTCGTTGACAAGGACGAGCCGGTCGATCCATACAAAACTATGGTCGCCCGGAAAGAGGACATCGCAGCCGCTATCCCGAAGGCTCCCGCGGAGGTAAAACCCGCGGTCCCCGAACCATCGATTCCGGCCCCGCTCGAGAACGAGGTCCTCGAGATCCCGCCCGCGGCCGATCCGAACAAAACACAAGTTGTCAGCGAGGAAGAACTCCGTGCCGAGATGGCGAAGCGGGCCGATGACGAAAAGGTGATCGATGTTCCGCCTGTCGCCTCGGTAGCCTCAGAGCCGGCGGAAAGTTCGCAAACGCCGAGCACGCCGCCGTCTCCGTTTGGCGGTTCGCCATCATCTACACCGCCTTCACCTTTTGCCGCCAAAGATAATGACCTGGCGGAATCCGGCCCGGCGAATTTCCCGACGACGCCGCCGATCCCGTCGCCGTTCAACGCAAAACCTGAGGGCTCGACAGCCGAGCCTTCGAAACCTAAAACACCGTCGGCGCCTCCATTGGCCTCGGCGGCTGAAGATGAGGAACCGTCGCTAAAACCCTTCGAACAACCGGCGTCATCAGCGCCGATGGCCCAGGCCGAATTCAATCCGCCTGCTCAATCAAATATGCAAAATCCACAAAACTTCGGACAAAGTGCTCCGCCCGCTGCTGGCGGACAAAGTCAAACACTCGCCATTATCTCGCTTATCGTTGGAATACTAAGTCTTTGCTGCGGGTATACGTTTATAGTTCCGATCATCGCTATTGTCCTCGGTTTTATGGCCAGAGGAAAGGCGAATAACGATCCTGCGAATTACGGTGGAGCCGGCCTTGCCCTTGGAGGAATTATCACTGGGGCAATTGCTCTTGTGCTCGGCGTGGTCGTCATTATCTTGAATCTTGTAATGGGCTTTGGCGGCGCGCTGCTACAGGGCTATTGATCTTGCCCGCGGTCCGTGCTCAAATACTGCCCGCAGTAACGATTTGCTGCGGGCATAGTCCCCTGCGTGGCAGACCGTTTCTTTATGTCTCTTATTACTGACGTTCTCAAATCAACAACGGCTGTGCTCAAGGGAATGCGCCGCACGCTTTCAGAGATCCCGCGCGAGAAATGGACCGTGCAGTATCCGGATGAGCCGGTAACTGTTCAGCCGCGTTACCGCGGGCAGCACCTTCTGCACGTCGATGAAGCCGGAAAGGAAAAATGCGTGGCGTGTTACCTTTGCGCGGCCGCGTGTCCGTCTGATTGTATTTACATCGAGGCCGAGACTGATCCGCGTCCGTATGCGGAACGGATCGGTCGCGACGAACGCTATGCAAAGGTTTACAACATAGATTACGGCCGCTGCATCTTTTGCGGCTTTTGCGTCGAGGCCTGCCCGAAGGACGCGATCACCCATGGCTATAATTTCGAGATCTCCGTTTACAACCGCGCCGATCTGCTAAAAACCAAAGACGATCTTCTGATCACAAAACAAAAGCAGTCCAAAAATTACCGCGTAGCTCTTTCGACCGAAGACGTGGATTCGGAATTCAAAGAGGTCTAACAACTTCGGCGTTGGCAATTCGCGCCAACTCGCATAATATATTCCGAACGCAATTTCCAATGGAGGGATCCATATGAAAATATTCGGCTTTTTCTCATTGGCGTTTACCGCGCTTGCGTTTCTCCTTTGGCTCGGCAGCTTTGCTTATTGGAATTACTTCTATACGATCAGCGAATTTTGGAGCACAACGTACGTTTTAATGCTGGGGGTCACCTTGCTCGCGGGTATCTGCGGGTTTCTTGCACTTACGACGCTCAGCATCGGCTTGATCCTTGGTGCAAAGAAGGCCGGCGTCCAGAGTTAATATTGATGCCTGATCGTCCGCCTACACCGAAGGGCCGCCATCACGAGATCCGCGCGCAGGGTTTGCGAGAGTTCGCTGGTCTACGCAGCGATGACGAGCGGCTAGATCCATTTAGGTTGGCGAAGTACGCAAAGCTGCTCGTTGTGCCGCTGGACGATGTTCAAGGTTTGAGCGACGCAACGATCTCGCATCTTCTCGGAGAGGGAAAAGACAAATGGTCGGGCGGCGCCGCGTCGCATAAACTGCCAGACGGCCGTAAGCTCATAATCCTGAATCCCACACATGGCCGTAACCGCCATAACGCCACTTTAATGGAAGAGATCTCGCATGTATTTCTTGGCCACAAACCCAGCCGTCTGTCTATCAAAGCGAGAAACAAACAAGGCGAATTGATCGCACGCGATTATAACGCCGCGATCGAGGAGGAGGCGTATGCAACAGGCGCGGCAGCCCTTGTTCCCTATTCATCGCTACAGCGCTTCATACTCGAGGGCCGGACCGCCGCCGAAATAGCTCGACATTTCAATGTTAGCCGTGCCCTTGTAGAATATCGCATCAAGATCTCGCGTCTTTGGGGCGCGTACAAGGATCACATTTTCACCGGCCCAAGCGCATGAATCACGAACAAACTTCTCACACCGGGCAGCGGCTTTCGACCGTCGATAAACTGCGTCTTTTATTGGACATCACGAAGAAGATCAGCCGCTCGCTGGATCTCGAGGAGGTGCTGAATCTTGTGATGGATACGCTTGGATCGCTGCTTCCTTATGACGCGGCCGGGATATACCTTATCGAGCAAGGTTTGGAAGAGGGAGATCCGTACGCGTTCAAATCGAAGGTATATCGGGGCTACGATCTGAGTTTCGAAATGGTCGAGCCGCGTTTGAAAATGGGCGAAGGTTTTTTAGGACGGGTCGCACTTAGCGGTACATCGATAATTTCGCCTGATGTTTCCCAGGACCCCCGATACTTCGCTGCCCGCAAACAAACCCGATCAGAAATGTTGGCGCCGATAATAACGAACGACCGCGTCATCGGCGTCTTTGACCTTGAAAGCGATGATCTTAACGCATACGACGAAGATGATCTTTCGTTGCTTCAACTACTGGCATCCCAGGTCGCGATAATTATTGAAAAGGTCGAGCTTCATAAAGAGGCGATCGAAAAGAAGCGAATCGAGGCCCAGCTTGAGATCGCGCGTCAGGTGCAGTTGGAACTCCTGCCTGATCGCGATCCGCAGTTTCAGAATTTTGACATCAGCGCTTATCTTTTCCCGACCGAAGAGGTTTCGGGCGACTATTATGATTGGGTCCAGATCTATGAGGACCAGATCGGCATCGTGGTCGCCGACGCTGTAGGAAAAGGGATTCCGGCCGCCTTGTTAATGTCATTCCTGCGGGCCAGCCTTCGCGCGGGCATCCAAGTCGGGTATGCCCCCCACATAGCTTTTTCAAAGGTCAATAATTTGCTCTGGGATTCGGTCGACGATCATCAGTTCATTACGGGAATATACGGCATTCTGGACGGTACCAACCGAACATTCGTTTTCTCGAACGCCGGCCATAATCCACCAATGCTGATCCGGCCCGATGGCGAGTTTAAGTTTGTCGAATACGGCGACACGCCGCTGGGAATGTTCCACGATACTCATTATCACCAGCACTTCATTCGATTCGAATCAGAGCAAGTGATGGTGATCTATACCGATGGAATTACAGAGGCAGCGAATGAACTAGGGGAAGAATACGGACAAGAGCGATTTGCAAAACGCGTACTCGAGTGTATCGACAAGCCCGCAAAAGAAATGATCGACTATGTCCGCAAAGGTGTTGCCGATTTCACGGAACGAAAACTGCTTGACGACGACGGAACGCTTTTCATCGTCAAAGCTCTCTGAAAAGGCAAAAGTAAAAAGCGAAAGGCAAAATGCATTTTTGCCTTTCGCCTTTTCACTTCGCCTTGCGGCATTCCTTCAGTTGATTGTGAACTTTTTTGAACCTAGCCTAGGTCCTTATTTCAAGCCTCAGTGGGCCTTCAGACTCGTGTGCAACGTATCGCCGCCCGGAACAACGGGCGTTCGATAATCCCCGTAATTCAACTTTTCATTCCGCGTAGAAAAAGCATATATATCAAAGCCGTAGGCATCCAAGGCGTCTGTAAGCTCCTGAGATCGGTCAAGATATATGTTTTTCGAATACCCGAGTTCCGCACGTATCTCCAGAAGCCGCTCGATAACTTCAAGCGGTGCGAAACACTTCGTCGGGTCTTTGAATGTCGCCATAAGGGTGAAAATTCATTGTCGCGGACTTTCGCCTCGACGCTTTGTATGATTAAAAACGTCCCGAAAAGGTTGTCAAAAGAAAATGAATCAACCCGTCGTTCTATTAAGTGATGAAAACCCTTGAAGTCACGGCATTTTCGGACTATCATTTAGTAGCTTTCCCCGTAGGAGAAGAATATGAAATTCGGCTATTTTCGCTTAACTGCGGTAATCGCAGTTCTTGCAGTATGTGCGGGCTCGGTCTTCACTCAAACTACGTCCGACAAATATGTGATCTCGGCGAAAGCTGGCGGCGTGAATGAGATCGTCGGGGATGTGACGATCGAACGCAGCGGCGGGCGCGTCGGCCGTTTGTTCAAGGGCGATGAAGTTCAGGCCGGCGAGAAGGTTTCGACCGGAGTAGACGGGAAAGCGGAAGTCTTGATGAACCCTGGTTCATACGTTCGCCTCGGGACGAGTTCGTCATTTGAATTTGAATCCACCGATCTCGATGACGTCCGGATAAAGATGTATTCGGGAAGCGCTATGCTCGAAGTTTTCGGTGCCGAGGACTTTGACGTGAGCCTCGCGGCCGGAAGCTCAAAATTCACTCTGCTGGAAACCGGTATTTACCGCATCGATGTAGCAGCCGATGGAAAGGCCTCGCTCTCAGTTATCAAGGGTAAAGTTCGCACAGGTGATGCCTCTGACAAACCGGTAGGCAAGGGAAAGCGGGCCGAGTACTCCGGAAATGACTATGCGGTCGCCAAGTTTGATCGCGATGATAAGGACGAACTGGCAATTTGGAGCGCAGATCGTGCGAAATCCCTTTCCAAAATGAGTGCTTCACTAAAACGAGACACGCTTCGCGATCCCCTGATCAGCTCGTTTTGGGGCGGCCGTTGGAACTTGTACAACACCTTTGGAGTTTGGGTATACAATCCGCTCTCCAGATCACATTGCTTCCTGCCATTTGGCTGGGGTTGGTATTCGCCCTATGGCCACGGTTTTGGAAGACCGATCTGGAATTACGGTTTGCCCTCTGTCATTTATCGGCAACCGCCGCCTGCAGGAAATCCGGGCACGCGCTCGGTACCGACATCCGGAAACACTACAGATCGCCGTACAGCGACGGAGAATCCAAGGGTTCGTAAGGCCGACCCGTCCTTGCTGGATGTAGTCCGCAACTCAAGAAGTCGAGATATACGAGAAGCGCAGCAACGCCGAACGGATGAGCCGCGGATATCTATGCCCCGTATCGAGTCTCCGGTAACAAATAGTTCGCGAACGTCGCCCTCGAGAAGAGCGAAGGAACAGCCTTGATCGGGACGAAAACGATTAAAAAGGAAGGGTAAGTCGCCCTTCCTTTTTTTATTGGAAAAACATTCCGCTGATGTTCTGCTCAGTTATTGAACGTACATACGGCTCAAGTATCAGGCCGGCAGATTGTACGCCATTTACCAACGTGTGAAAAATAATCGATGGCAAAAGGCTGCCGGAAAAAACGCGCAGTAAGGTGAGGATCAAACTGAGAAGGGTAAGAAGGACGAGTGTTTGAGGACTTTCGTAGTATTGCGGCACGTGTACCAATGAAAAGATCAGGGTAACGGCAACGACCGCGGCCACAATTCCGATCGAACGCTGGAGCGCCGAATACAACACACCCCGATAGATCACTTCCTCGACCAACGGCGCTGTAACGGTCGCCATGAAAGCAACAACTAAAACCGCCGCGCGCGAACTCTGGAGGATGCGGATGAGTTCATTTTCAGTATCAGGAAAAAAACTTCCCACAACGGCTGCAAGGACAAAAAAACCAGCAAGAATCAGCAAGTAGTGCCACCATCGAACCCCCCCGGTCGTGAAACCAAGAGTATTCCGAACAGAGTATTGCCCAAATCTTGTCGTTACGGCCCAGGCAAAGACAAGGGTCAGAAGATGAGCCGGGATTATTGCGATCATCTGTACGACGATCGCCGTGGGATCTTTGGTAGCAAATTCTGAGAGTGCTTCCCCTCCTTCATTCAACATTCCGGATGTCGCGAGATACGGGGCCAGAAAGATCGCGGGCATTAGGACGATCATTGCAACGCTGAAAGCCCACGTGCCGATTGCGGCCCAGGTGCCCCAAGGAGGGTTATCGGGAGAAATTGGGGCCGGCGTCGGTTCGAAAAGCTGGGTCGGTACGTCGGCTTCGGAAACATGCTGTTGGTCGACTTCCATCGTTGTTGAGTTTACTTAACGCAGCGTAAACTGCAAAGTTTCACCGTCCCTGTCTTGCGGTCCGGTGAGAATCGGGATAATCTAAAAGCCCGTGGAGCATCACGG
>DATFEW010000268.1:0-4334 GCA_035250805.1 Pyrinomonadaceae bacterium | reverse complement strand
TCCGTTTCTATTTTCTCGGCATCTTTCTTTTCGGCTTCAGTCTTGTCGATCTGGCCGTCACCTTTTGGAGCCAGCCGCTCGGTAAAGACCGTAGGCGTACGTTCTTCGGACCCAACGGACATATCTCTATCCGATTTTTTCTTCTTTTTCTTCGACACCTGGCCGACAACGCCTTTTATTTGGAATCTTCCGCCCGATTTTTCCTGAGCCTCTTCGATCTCGAAATCGGCAAGATAGCGGGGCTTCGACATCGTCCAGTTCAGATCGTATTTGAGATTTTCCGTTGGAACATCCACGGCAATCGTGCCTGTATCGGTCGTCGCGTTGATCGAGACGAAATTTCCTTCGACCAGAATGCCGCCGTCCTTCGTTTCGAGTATCAACTTAGTTCGCTCAGGCAGGGAAAGCTTTAGATCGACGCGTTTCGAAAGAGAATCAGGTGAAACCTCAATACGGAGGTTGCCTTTTTCACCGTTCGTAGTAACCTCGCTTTCGCTAAGCTCGTTTTTTGAAATTATCGATAGCATCGCTGCCTCGCCGGCAGAAGCCGAGCCTTCAACGGTCGGCTCACTTGGGTTCTGTGCGACGATGTCCACGCGTCCGAATCGATTTACGACCTCTACGGTCTCGCCTGCGGCGACCTTTAGCTCGCGATCCACACTTTGGCCAAGCGCGGACGAAATCGCAATCAATAAAACAGCTATTGAAATTAAAACTCTCATTAAACTCTTATGGCTTGCTCGTTGTGGCCGTCGTCAGCCGGCCGGATTGGATCAGGCGCTGGCGGACCCGCTCCTGCCACTTCTTTCTAGGCTGATCCGTTTCTTCAAATTTCGCAAGCAGGTCCTGCAGCGATTCGCCGCCCGCCTGCCGCGTTTTCAAATAAAGAAGAGCGACGATAATGGCCGTAAACGACGTTATAATGATTTGAAGTGGCAAAAGGACGACCTGAAGAAGGATCTCAAGGGCGGTATCCTTTACCCTGTCCCTCATGCCTTTGTCAGGTTTGATGATCCGCGCCGCCCTGTTGTTGCCGATGTTTATGTCAACGGCGTCCTTTTGATCGCCCTGATCTCCTTCAACGGGCGCCGCGGGCTCCGCAGCCGGGTTGCCGGTGTCGGCGGTCCTAGCATTACCTGTCTCATTCGTCAGTGCCTTTGCACTAATGCTGATCACGAACGAAATGGCACCGGCACAGACAAAAGGTATCAAAAACATCAGGGCAACGGCGGCTACGGAGGTGGCTAGTGATCTTCTAACGAGTTTCGTCGACCGGCGAAGGGCCTGCATCCCCTTAAGGTTTTCCATCATTACTACAGGCGCAAGCAAGGTCCAAAGGACGCTTGTGACCAAAAAGCCGATCCCGCAGGTGATGATCATTATTCCGATCTGCAAAACAAAGCTTAATATTCCGGTTCCCGCGAATGTCTTCCATTTCGACCTCGCCTCCTTCAGGGCGGAGCGCAGTCGGATCGGCCGCAGTGGTATGGCCATTGACTGAGTAACTATCCATGTGATCGTTCCAACGATCAAGTACGCACAGAAAAGCGTTATCATGTAAAGCACCGCGCCCGTGATGCCCAACCCGATATTTGACAAGGTTTCGTCGAGATACCCGCTAACCTTCAGGAAACTGATGACGATCAGGATCCCAGTAAAGAAAACCATGGGCAAATGAAAAAATGCCGAAAGCATAATGAACTTCGGGAGATGCTCGGTCCAGATCATCCCTGCACGTCGCAGGAGACCAAAGATCCCTTCAGAACGCGAACGAAGCTCGCTTGCAAATGCCTCAGCCGTTTGCGGCCGTGCATCCGCTTGCTTCGATAGGGCAGAATTGATGACCCGTTTTAACTTCTTTCTTACTTTTTTTGCCGCGAGAGGCGGTGGCGGAAGAACCTTGTGCGCTTCCATCACCTTCGAGAAGTCACCCTTGAATGGGGTATCGCCCGAGAGCATCTGATAGGCAATAACCCCAATGCTATAGACGTCAGAGCGAGCGTCGAGGCGGTATCCGCTGCACTGCTCAGGAGACATATACAAAGGCGTGCCCAACACTGCCCCCACCTTCGTAAGATCTTTGGTCGCAAGGAGTTCGTCGTCTAAGAGATCGCTTGTAGTTTCGACATTGGTTCGGTCGGTGTCGTCACCTAAGGACATCAATCTGGTACCAACGCTTTCCTGATCGATCTGGGGGTCGCCATTGCCCATAATGGCGGTTTGGGCCTCTGAACCGGACTCCGGTGTATCGGCGGAATGCGGAAGTCCCGCCATTGTGGCGGCTTCGGCTAACATCGTTGGAGATATGCTGTCGTGTATGGTTGTGTCGTTCACCCCATCCACCAGGGTTTGCCCCGGCGATCCCGCAAATGTCGGAACCGCTGACTGTCTTATCTCGTGTTCGCCCGTATCGACAACTTGTACAGCCTCAAGCTTTGCGATACCGAAGTCGAGGACCTTGACCGTATATCCGCCCCTTTGGTTCGGCTCAAGCCATATGTTGTCCGGTTTGAGATCTCGGTGGATGATCCCCTGGTTGTGGGCTTCCTGAACTGCCGAACAGACCTGTTCGAGGATATCGAGCGTCCATCCCACCGGCAGGTTCTTTTCTTCCTCGAGTATTTCGCCCAGAGTGCATCCGTCGAGATACTCCATCACCAGGTAAGCGACCCGTCCCTCCTGGGTTTCTGTAAAGCCGAAATCGGTAACGTCAACAACGTTCGGATGTCGCAGGCGGCCGGCCGCGCGCGCCTCGCGCCGGAAACGCTCGACAAATTCCGGGCGCCGCATAAACTGTGGCGAAATTACCTTTACAGCTACCGGCCTCTCGGTGCCGACGTGCGTCGCGAGAAACACTGTCCCCATCCCGCCGCGTCCCAGCTCACTTTCGATCAGGTATTTGCCGTCAAGAGTCTGACTTAACAGATTTGTCAGATCCATAGCTCAACTTTTCCAACATTCGGCCAGAACCAACTATTACGTGTTCACAAACGATATTGTTCGAAAACGCCGCTACTCGGCAGCATTTTCGTCGCCGTGTCGTGCAAGGTCCGCTTAGGGTTGAATCGTCCGCGCAAAATGAATTATAAATCAATACACAGCCGCATCAAACGATATGCCGTTGAGATGATCGCCGGAGCAACACTATGAAGCAGTTATTTTTATTTCTCTCGGTGATCTCAGCAATGATCATTTTTGTTGGGTCTTTACGAGCTCAAACGACCCCAAAGCCTATCGTCGACGGCACCGGTGCGTTTGGCAAAGCGTTGTTCGAACGCCTGAATGCGGATCCAGAAGGAACTCAGAAACGGAACGTCAAACCCTTTGTCATCGGTTATTGTGGATGGAGAACCAAGGCGATCATCCAGTACCCGATCACGAAATTCGATGGGTTGCAGATCGGGCTCTGCAGAACGATCCTACAGCCGTTCGATGGCCAGCTCACACCAACTTTGGCCTCTTTAGAAGGTCAAACGAGCACAATAGCGGAGCCGATCGATGCAAATGCAACGGAGACGAAGGCGATCCACGACTTCGTCGTAATCAAATATGGACTCCAGTACATCGGATTGCCGGAGCCCAGGCTCAGGCCCGATCTGGTGGCCAAATGGAAATTTAATTTGGGCGGAAACCTGGGTGAGATCGCCGCCCACCTAACTATCTGGTGGCGGATCTGGACGAACACGCAGTTCGAGGCGAAAGTAGCCCAACTGCTCGCGGGTCTGAACGACGACATTAAGAATGCACCGAGAGGGACCGATCTTAAATTTCTTGCCGCGCTTCGAAAACTAACAACCTTAGGTGCGAAAACAAAGTTTACACCCGAGGAACGCACTCGGATCAACACATTGGTGACCGAGGCCATTCTCGCGTCGCTGCAGCTTACAAAAATACCGAACAGCAACGACGGAACTGCGACCGAGACGGCGCGCGTTGCCGCCCCCGTTGTGGGTTCAGTGCCGTCTGAAAGAAAGACGGCCGCGCAGCATCTTCGGGACGGCAAGGTATTTGCGGCAACGGGGGAATTCCAAAAGGCGATCGCCGAATTCGACGGCGGACTCAAAGCCGAACCCGGGAACGCGCTTCTATACTTTAATCGTGCCTTAGTCCTGGAAAAGCTTGGTCAGATCGATGAGGCGATCCGCGATTATGACGGAGTACTTCTCCTGCGTGTGAGTCCACGAGAGGCCTACTTCAATCGCGGAACGTTGTTACTCGCCAAGGGCGATCACAAAGCCGCGATCAATGATTTCGATGCGGCCATCGCCCTCGATCCGAAATATGTAACGGCACTATACAACCGTGGGCTGGCCCACTATAGCTTGAAGAATTAT
>DATFEW010000328.1:0-9421 GCA_035250805.1 Pyrinomonadaceae bacterium | reverse complement strand
AGCTCCGGGCACCACCGCCCCAATTGGATCCGTAACCGTACCACTGATCTCCGCCGTCAAATCGGGACTTGCCGGTTCCTTACTTTTTTGTGTCGGCGATTTCTCCTGATTGGAAATCTGCGGTTGGGGCGCTCGTTGCCCGACGGGACCTTGCGCATAGGCAGCGGTCGACAAAACAAGCGAGGCGCCCATCGCGCCGGTGGCCAAGGAAGGCGCTCGGCGGGTAAGACTAGTGAGTCGGTCGGCGAACATCGGCGAGTGGTCGCGTGGTTCCTCAAGATATCTGACACATAGGCTACCCTTGGATTTCCGAACCACTTTCATCGCGCGCTTCCGCGTCATCGTGGAAATATCGGTAACGTTTTTCCAGCAGTGATCGCAAAATCTAACCGTGTCATTACCGCGCATCGTTTCCCAATCCTGCGTGCATGGATCTTTTACTTTTATTCGGTCGATAAAGCGCTTTCGTGGCATACAACTCTCCCTCTAGAACACGTATCGGGAATAAACCCGCAGTGTCCAAAACAGACCCGGTTTTGGAATTTTCTCTTACGAAAATCTACGTGGGAAACCTTTTCAACACCCTAGATGCATTGCGCACCGAGGTTGGTTGCATGACCGCAAACTTTTTAACGGCATACGTTAGCCGTGTTTCCAAACTTGATGGAGAGTTTGACGCCGATCGGTCAGGGGACGAAATTGTAAGTTATAACTCCGCTGACTTTTACGCGCTGCCCGCCAAGCGAAGTAGGTGTAAACCTTGCACCGCGCGCTGCGGCTACCGCAGCCGCACGGAGGAGCGGGTGTCCGCTCACCGCCGTTGCCGAAACGACATTGCCGTCCTCGTCGATCAAAACCTGGACCGTGACAGCTCCGCTGGCTCTCACCGCCTTGGCCGCCGGCGGGTAAGGCGGTTTGGGCAAGCTTATAGCCTTCGCATTCAACACCCCGCCCGAGACAGTTTTCGGCGCCGCAGGTGTTTTGTCCGGTTTCACATCCGCAGGATCGTCGTTGTTGAGACTGTTCGCCGGCGTCGGCTTCCGGTCAGTACTTGGCGTCGGAGTCGGCTTCTGCGTGTTTGAAACCGGCGATGCCGTCGGGTTAGCGTTCGCATTGACCCCAGCCTCCTTATTCGACACGTTTGCGTTACCGAACGGATCTTCGTTGATGCTGTTGCCTTGATTTACGTTACCGGAACGAACAACCTCGTTTTTGCTAGCGGCATAGAACAAAATTCCCGCGACCCCTGCACCAAGCAAAACGAGTAAGCCAGCCAAAAGAATTCCCACCACCAGCAACACTCCGAGTTTGTTCGAGGAACGCGGTTGAGTCACAGGAGGACTCGCAGCAACAGTTTGCGCCGGCCGTACAAACGTCGGTTCGCCGAATTCCTCGGTCTTCCTTTCAGTTATTTTCTCCGCAGCGGTGAGCGGTGTTCCATCCTCGAGGCAGTAGCCGAGTTCGTCAACATAATCCCGGCCGCAAAGGGGGCAGACCTTCATTCTGAAAACCTCGGCAGAAAGGGTAGCACAAACCGCGACCTAATTAATGAACTCTTTTGGACCCCCAGCGGCGGCGGCATTTGCAGAACCTGCAGCCTCTTCTTCCAAGTCCCAGATCTCAAACAACGCGGGTGGACACTCCGTTACAAATCGAGAGGGTTTTTGAAGTACGGCCTGGCGATTGTAGTCCGCCATTATGAGCGGATATGTGATGTAAAGTTCATCCTTTGCTCGGGTTATCGCAACGTACCAAAGACGGCGTTCTTCTTCCTCTGCATCGATCTCGCGAAGCGATTTGGGCGAAGGGAATTTACCCTCGGCAGCCCAGATAATAAAGACCGCTTTCCACTCCAATCCCTTTGCCTGATGGACGCTCGTCAGAGTAAGCAGTTCGTCGTCCTCGCCGCCCTCGATCACATCTTCGCCAACCAGGGGCTGCGGTTCCGTGAATCGTTCCGTCGAAAGAAGCGCTAGTTCGGAAAGGAAAGTCTCAGTCGAATCGTACCGCTGCGCGTAGAGCGAAAGGCCCTTGATGTCCTCCGTTCGGGCATCCGCGTTCTCGTAATTCTCAAGCAAATATTGCTCGTAACCGTTCTCCAGGATCAACGCGATCTGCTTAGCCGGGTTGTTGCGGTTCTCCTGCGCCGACAGAAGTTCAAGCAACGCAACAAAATCGCGAAACGGCTGACTAGAGCGCAGGCGTCCCGCTTGCAACGATTGCAGAAGCCCGACCGTGAGGGTGGGCGTAACATCCAACGTACTAGTAGATTCTTCTTCGCGACCCGATATCGCCCTTACTGACGTGCGGGCTTCTCCATTTTGGCCGCCCGTTAACGCAGGCCGTTCTGACAATGCAATCACCTCATAAACCCGATTGGCTGTAGCATTTCCGACGCCCGGAATCATCTTGAGCACACGTTTCCACGCAAGTTCGTCGCGCGGGTTTACGATGATCCGGAGATATGAGATCACATCCTTGATGTGTGCCTGCTCGAAAAACCGAACGCCCGATTGCACCCGATAGGGTATATTTCTTCGCGACAGTTCAAGCTGCAGCTCGATCGAATGGTAATGCGAACGGTACATCACGGCGATCTCTTCGAGTGTCGTACCTTCGTCGCGGAGCTCCAAAATGCGCGCCGCAACGAACGCAGACTGCTGCTCGACATCAGAGCACGGAACTAATGCCGGCTTAAAGTCGAGCGAACGCTTTACGGCCGTTAACATCTTTGGAAACTGTCTGCGGTTGCAAGCGATCGACGTGTTCGCGAGACCTAATATCTCGGGTGTAGATCGATAGTTTGTTTCAAGCTTAAAAACCTGTGCATCGGGGTATCGTTTTGGAAATTCGTATATATTGGTAAATTCCGCACCCCGCCATGCGAAGATCGACTGTGCGTCATCCCCGACCACCATCACGTTTCGATGCTTAACTGCAAGCAGATCGATCATCTCTGCCTGCAAGCGGTTGGTGTCCTGATACTCATCGACCAAAATGTGCTGAAACTGTCCGGCATATATCTCGGCGATATCGGGTTTCTCGACGAGCAGGTTTTTTACATTCAAGAGCAGGTCGTCGTAATCCATCACGTTGCGTTCAAGCTTTCGTGTCTGATATATCGAGTCGACGCGTTTTATTTGCGCAGTAAGCAGCTCAAAGTACGGATACTTTCCCGCGATCACATTCTCAAGCGGCAGGTCGGTATTGTTCGCGAACGAGATCATGTCCTGCACGACCTCTGCCTTCGGAAATCGTTTCGCTTTTGTGTCAATGACTGCGTCGTCGATGCAGATGTTGATCAAACCGCGAGCGTCCTCACTATCGAGAATGGAATAGTTAGAATCGTATCCGAGCGAAACGGCATGGCGCCGCAATATAAGATTCGCGATACGATGAAAAGTGCCGCCCCATACGCGATGAACATTCTGTGAGCCGGTGAGATTTTCAACCCGCCTGAGCATTTCACGGGCTGCACGATTCGTGAATGTTGCTAGAAGGATCCGTTGTGGAGAAACACCTTGTTCGATCAGGTATGCTACTCGATATGTGATCGCCCGGGTTTTTCCGGTGCCGGCACCGGCGACGACAAGGGTGGCTTTCGGCGGCGCAGTGACAACGCGAAACTGCTCCTCGTTCAACTCGCTCTTGTATCGCGTCAGCCGTTCCGGCAGCGAGCTCGCATCGCGCTTAATAACATAGCGTGCCATAGTTTCATTTATAGCACGCTATGCCGTTAGTTATAAACAATCGGTTTCATTGTGTATGCATTACTACGAAGTCGTTGAAGTATGAATGATACGTTTCCCGTTAATTTTCAAAAAGGAGGCAATTCAATGGCAAGTGTTAAGGATCCCGTTTGCGGGATGGAAATAGATTCGGAAGATACTCCTGCTCAGTCAGAATTTGCGGGCAGGACCTATTATTTCTGTGCGACAGAATGTAAAGAGAAGTTTGACGCAGATCCGCAGCAGTTTGCGAGCGAGCGAGGCGAATCAGCCCGGCCTTAGTAGATACTAAAAGTTAACACAAAGGGCGGCCCGAGGGCCGCTTTTTTGCTCAAAGCCGTGTCGTAAGCGACTGATTTGAGTAATTCCTCGCGGTCAGATTAAGATCCACCCCAGGGGGACAAAATGGAAAAAGAAATCTTGATCAATCCAGGGATAATGACTTTGGTTTCGTTCGTTGCCATGTATCTGCTGTTGTGCACCATGATCGACGGACAACGATTTCTAAATCAATATAGATCAACTCTAAATGCCGGAACGATGACGACCGCGATGGTCGCCATTCAATTGATCATAATGGGGGTGCAATGTACAAGAACGCGATGGTTCGAAATACTCTATTCGCGTCAAGCATCTCTTAACGGTACTCTTGGTTTTGGCAATTAGGCATCAGACCGCCGTCGGGGATTCGCAGTTCTTGCGGCCATAACGGTCACATTAAAAGGGAAAATCGATCGAGATAAGGTAGAATTTTATTTGTCTTCTGTAGAACATTTTTAGCTTGAAAGTATTTATAGAATAAGATCGGATGGAGTCAGTCTTTCGAACATTCCGGAATAAAGGGAAGCACGCAATATTCATTCTGCTTGCGTGCTTCTCTCTCGTGATTTCTTCGTTCGGGGCTTGTTGGTGTCCACACCACGAAATTAGACCGGAAAAGGCTGAGTTTTCCTGTCATTCGACATCGCATGATACCGGCGTTGCTGAGTCCAACGACAATGGTACACGTCTCGAATCGAGCTGCCCCTGTACTCGCGATTCATCGCCGATAGTTCTAAACAAATCAGACCGCAAAAAGACGGACGATCAAAGGCATCCGGTCGAACCTTTCGACTTGCCGGTTTTTGAATCTGCTGTTCATTTCGTTCCGAATAATTCGATCGCTAAAATCACTCGGCCATTCTTCCAGGGTGACGTTCACGGCCTTAGCGCGCCTTCACGAGCCCCTCCGCGCCTGTAAATCATAGAAATTTGCCTAGCTTTTCGACGGGGTCAACGCGTCGTTATCGGCTTTTTTGTCGAGGGTCCTCTCGAAATTGATCTTCCACACGGCTATCGGATTACAGAGATTGGAGTTGAAATGAAGAAGTTTTTAATTTTTGTGCTATTTGCGCTCGCTTTAAGCGTCCAGGCGTTCGCTCATCAGCCGTTCACGCTGGTGAGCAGTGAGAAGAAGTCGGTCAAGCACACTGAACTGGCTTCTCTTGAGAAGAATCAAACTGTCGGTAAAAGAGACAAGACCACTCTTACCTTTACCGAGAAAGACATGAGACTAGTCGTCATTACCGGCCCCGAAGACGACATGCTCTCGTATTGGATCCAGGGTGTCCGAAATCCAACGCTTGCGGTTCCCGCGGGAGCGCGTATGACCATTTTGTTTGTGAACGTCGATGTGGATATGCGGCACGATCTACGGTTCGGACATATCGTCGGCGGGTTCGTTGACGCTCCGGAAACTGCTGAAACGGCTGGAACAGCGAAATTACCGCCCTCTAGTGCGGACAAAACGCATCAGGCCGAAGAGGTGGTGATCAAAGCGAACGAGAACGGTCAGTACAAGTATTTTTGCTCGGTGCGAACTCATGCGAAAGGCGGGATGTGGGGGCATATCGCCGTCGGAGTGAAGCCGGATCCTAACGCGAAGCCGCCCGAGAAGGTCGAGCATGTTCACTCACCCGACGAGGACCAGGATCACCCACACGACGAGAAACCCGTAACGAAGCCTGCCGCAAAGCCTTCACCGACACCGCACGACCATCAGATGCCGGGCGGGGTTAAGCCATCGCCAACGCCCCACGATCATTCGACCGGCGGTACCACAAAGGACGAAGGGCACTCAGGCCACGCAAAAGAAATGTCGTCTACCGTGAATATCGGCGATCCAATGAACCGCGAAGGTTCAGGCACGTCGTGGCTGCCGGATTCATCGCCGATGCACGCGTACGTGAAAATGTACGAAGACGGCGGAATGCTGATGTTGATGGGAACGGCTTTTGTGCGTTACACCCAGATCGGCTCGACGCGTGATGTTTCAGTCGCAGGCAAAGGCGACCGAAACCGTTTCGACGCGCCGAATATGTTCATGGCGATGTATTCGCGGCCGATCGGCGAAAGATCGCAGTTCGGTTTTCGTGTGATGGCAAGCTTAGATCCACTAACGCAGCAGGGATATGGCTATCCGCTGCTTTATCAGTCGGGAGAACTCTACGAGGGCGAACCTATACACGACCGACAGCATCCGCACGACTTTATATCGGAGTTAACCGCAACTTTCTCGCACAACCTAAGTGGGAACCAGTCGTTCTTTTTCTATGGTGGTATCGTCGGTGAACCGGCTCTCGGCCCACCGATGTTCATGCACCGCCCCTCGGCGTTTAACAATCCGGACGCTCCTATCGGGCACCATTGGCAGGACGCTTCGCACATCACCTGGGGCGTCGTCACGGGCGGCTACAGCTTTGGCAAATTCAAGATCGAGGCGAGCGCATTTAACGGAACGGAGCCCGATGAGAACCGATGGGCGTTCGACAAGCTGCGGCTGAATTCGTGGAGCGTGCGGTTTTCTGCCAATCCGACAAAGGACCTGGCTATCCAGTTCTCGCATGGATATCTTAAAAACCCGGAACGGGCGGAGCCGGATCTTGAAAAGCTTCGTCGGACAACGGCTTCAGTCATCTATAACAAGACTTTAAGCGACACGCGCAACTGGGCCGGCACATTCGTTTGGGGTCAAAACAATAAAGAAGGCGAATTCACAAATTCCTATCTGTTCGAAAGTGACTATACTTTTGGGAAAAACTCGATCTTCGGCCGTGTTGAGTGGGTGCAAAAGGACGGTCACGAGCTTGTTCTGGAAGAAGAGGACCCGATCCACGACGACGTTTTTCTGGTTGGCGCATATTCCATCGGTTACGTGCGCGATCTTGTCAAAAACAAAGGTATCGATGTAGGCATCGGCGGGATGGCGACATTTAACACAAACCCGTCGTCTTTAACGCCCTACTACGGCGGAACCAGGCATGGCGGCTGGCAGCTATTTGTCCGGTTCCGTCCCTCAAAGATGAAACACTAATTGACCGCAAAGCTTACGTTCACAACGGCGGTCATGTCTTTGTCGATCGTCGTCGTGTCGTAAACGCCGTAATCGGAAACGTCAGTGGAGTCCGCCGCGGTTATTTGCAGCACACCCATTTTGGCCGAACGCACGGAACCGATAGAGTTCCCCGTGCTCGATGCGATCTTCGAAGCCCGCTCTTTCGCGTCCTTTGCCGCCTCGCCAAGCATTTCGACCTTCAGATCGCCGATCGCCGTGTAATAGTATTTCGGTGCGGCTGACTCGATGAGAATTCCCTGATTGATCAGTTCCGTCGCCTCGCGTGCGACCTGGGCGATCTTGTGAACATCGTTCGACCGTACATCGATCTGTTGCGATAACGAGTAGCCCGTGATCTCGGAGGTATCATTCCCATCAGCATCCTTTCTCTTCAAGGTCGTTGTCGCAATGGATGACACAGTCATTTGATCCTCCGGGATCCCTTTGGAGATCAGATACTGCTTGATCCTCGGTATGCTGTCGGCCAGCCCTTTGTACGCATCGGCAAGTTGCGGGGCTTGCTGCGAAACGCCCGCGCTCCAAATGACGAGATCTGAAGCTATTCGCCGCTTCGCCGAGCCCGTTACGGTTATCGCCTCATCACCCTTTTTCGCATTGGAATAAAACCAGCCAAAGATCAGCGCCGCAAGAACCACCCCGATGCCTAACGCCAACCCGCTGTTGAACCAAAACGGACCCTTTTCGCCGTTCATTTTCATATGCCTCCACCCGTCTGAACCTAAACTTTCGAATCTGCCGCACACATTAGACAAAATATGCGGGCAAAAGTTCCCAACCGTGAGAACTTATTTTCAAGACGAAGTAAGGGTCAAAATTTGCAATTACGCAGCGGCAAAGCTTACGATGGTTCATATCTCCAAGATCAAAGAAGGAAAGTGAATGCAATGAAATTACCCGGCGGTATGGACCTCGGCTCGATGATGCGGCAGGCCCAGGAAATGCAGGAAAAGATGGCCCGTGAGATGAAAGAAACCGTGGTCGACGCCACGGCGGGCGGCGGTGCCGTCACGGTCAAGATGCGCGGCGATTTTCAGGTCGTTGAATTGAAGATCTCACCCGACATCGTAAAAGACGGCGATGTCGATATGATCCAGGACCTCACCGTTGCCGCACTCGGCGAAGCACATCGCAAGGTCGAAGAATCGCTAAAGGGCAAGCTCGGCGGGATGTTACCCCCGGGGTTGATCTAGACTTTTTTCAACGCTAAGACGCAAAGACGCAGAGTCGCAAAGGATTTTCGGTACGTTAATCGCTATACTCTGCTTGTTTGCGTCTTTGTTTTCTTTGCGACTTTGCGTTAAAGCTCATTCCAAAATGTTAGATTATTCGGAACCCGTAGCTCGACTCATCGACGAATTCAAACGCCTGCCGGGCGTCGGCAACAAGTCGGCGCAGCGGCTGGCGTTTTATATGCTTCGTCGTCCAAAGGCCGAGGTGGAAAATTTCATCGAATCGCTTCGAGAGGTGAAGGAAAAGATCGTCTTCTGTACGGTCTGCAACAATCTCACTGATGTCGATCCCTGCCTTTACTGTTCAAATCCGAAGCGCGACCGCTCGATGATCTGCATCGTCGAAGAGCCGTACAACCTCGTAGCGGTTGAAAAAACGCGTTCCTACCGCGGCCTTTATCACATCCTTCACGGTTCACTCTCGCCTATACGCGGGGTCGGTCCGGATGAGCTGATGCTACCCAATTTACTGCCTCGGCTGCTTCCGGAAAACAACGATGACGTAGAGGTTAAAGAGGTCATCATCGCCACCAATCCGACAACCGAGGGTGAAGCAACTGCGAATTACATTGCCCGGCTCTTAAAGCCGCTAGGCGTACGCACCACCCGCATCGCGATGGGAATGCCCGTCGGATCTGACCTCGAATATGTCGACGAGGTAACGATGGATAAGGCACTCTCGAACCGCCACGAGATTTGACTAGAAAGAGCCTTCAATGCTCGCCACCACCAAGAAGGTCACGATCTCAGATATCTTCCGCAATCGTCGCGGTTCAATAACCTATCGCTTGATCCTTGCGGTCTTCGGCATCGCTCTTAAAATATTCTTCCGCCGCATCGAGACAGTGAATTCTGAATCCGTCCCTGCCGGGACGGGCGTCATCTTCGTAATGAACCATCCGAATGGTCTGATCGATCCGGCCCTGGTATTTGTAGCTCTGCCGCGCAGAATCTCATTCCTCGCAAAGTCGACGCTGTTTCGGATGCCGGTGATCGGCTGGATACTCCAGACCGTAGGTGCGCTGCCACTTTATCGCCGCATCGATGCAGGCGAAGATGTTTCGCAAAAT
>DATFEW010000251.1:0-7992 GCA_035250805.1 Pyrinomonadaceae bacterium | reverse complement strand
GTCGTTAACGGTCAGGGCGATGATCTGCCCAAGTTCTAATGCGTTGGGAGTAAACCGCAACTGACACACTCCCTACCGGTCGTGTTTCCGCCTGTGTATGTACGAGATCAACGAAACTCACGATCCTAACCTCAAAAGCTGGGTCGAATCCGCCAACGACCCTAATACGGATTTTCCGATACAGAATTTGCCGTTTTGTATCTTCTATCGGAGCGGTACGATAGAGCGCCGGCGTCTCGGGGCAGTTGTCGGTAATCAGATTGTAGATATTGGAGCCGCGTTTGAAGCGGGATTGTTTCCAAAGGAACGACCGATCGTATCCGTACCCCGCCTTGCAATGGGCTCCGGAAATCTAACAGACATTGTCTATCCCGAGCAAGCAGATTTCGCTCAATTGCGGAGTGATTTAATTTCGATTCTTGATGACGCGGCTCCAGAGGACGTGCGCCAAACCTGCTCACGAGTGCTTCTTCCAATAGCTAACTCCGACTTCCGCGTTCCGTTCCTGATCGGCGACTACACCGACTTTTACTGCTCGATCTTCCATGCCAGAAATGTCGGGTCTATGTTCCGTCCGGACAATCCCCTATTGCCGAATTACAAGTACGTGCCGATCGGGTATCACGGGCGGGCGTCCAGCATTGTGATAAGCGGAACCGACATAAAACGGCCGCACGGACAGAATCGCAGCGATGCTGACAAGCCGCCGGTATTTATTCCGTGCAAAAATCTCGATTACGAAATGGAACTGGGCTTTTTTGTCGGAAAGGGAAACGAGCTGGGCGAGCCGATACCGATCAGTGAAGCAGAAGAGCACATCTTTGGTATGTGCCTCGTGAATGACTGGTCCGCACGGGACATACAGGCGTGGGAGTACCAGCCGCTCGGGCCGTTTCTCGCGAAGAATTTTGCGACGACCATCTCGCCGTTTGTTGTGACGATGGAAGCTCTCGCGCCTTTCAGAACACCTGCTTTTCAACGCCGCCGGGACGATCCGCAGCCACTCGACTATCTCAACGACAAGCAGAACCAGAAATTCGGGGGACTTGATATCAATCTCGAGGTTTATCTACAGACCGAAAAGATGCGGAATGAAAAAATTGAACCGCATTTGCTCTCGCGTTCGAATACAAAAGACCTCTACTGGACAGTCGGCCAGATGCTGACGCACCACGCCTCGAACGGCTGCAATCTGCAGACCGGCGACCTTATCGCTACGGGCACTGTCAGCGGTAAGGAAAAGAGCGAACGCGGTTGCCTTCTGGAACTCACTTGGCGCGGGACTGAGCCCATCGAACTTCCTAGTGGCGAAACGCGTCGCTTCCTCGAGGACGGTGACGAAGTGATAATGAAAGGCTTCTGCGAACGCGAAGGTTTTCGGCGCATCGGCTTCGGCGAATGCCGCGGCCGCATCATTCCGGCAGAATGACTATGCTGTCGCCCTCGCTACGACAATTTCACGACAGCGTTTACGTTCTTACGATCCCGTCAGCCACTGATCGCCATGCCAGCGTGATCCAACAGCTTGGCGACGGAGCTTTCGAGTTCGTTTATGGCGTCGATAAGAACGACGTCACTAAAGACGAACTGATCGAAAAGGGCATCTACGATGAAGCACTCGCCCGCACGACCGATCGGCGAAACAAAATAATGACGCTCGGGCACATTTGCTGTTCGCTGGGGCATCGCATGATCTATGAAAAGTTTCTCGAAACGCATGGCGAGCGGTGTTTGATATTTGAGGACGACGTGGTGTGCCTCGACATTTTAGAGCCCGAGATCGAACGGGCGGTTTCCAGCGCACCTGACGACGCCGAACTCATTTATTGGGGATGGAGAGGCGGCGGTTATTCGCCTTGGTATGGCCCTGCAAAACAGATGCTTTATCACGCTCAGCATTCGCTTGGCCTTCTTAAATATGATCACACGATGATCGGTAATTTGTACGCCCGGCCCTTCAATGAGTACTTTGACAGAGCGGGGAAGCATTTTATGACCCACGCGTATTCGGTGACGCGGCGAGCCGCAGAGATACTGATCAAGTGGAACACCCCAATACGGTTGAATAGCGATAACGCTTTGATGTATGCAGTTCTGAGGGGCGACATTACGGCGTACATCGCCCGCAAGCCATTGTTCGGACAACGCAGCGAGGACGTGGATGACTCGATGCAGACGCTTACAGCCTAATAAATCCGCAATTCATCAAAGGTATTAGTGACTTTAGCCAAGTGCGATTCCCTCGTTCAACGGCTAAAATATAGGTGATGGATCTTGTTCTGGACAAATTTCATGAGGAGTGCGGCATCTTTGGCATCTTTGGCCACGCTGAGGCCTCGACCCTCACGCAGCTCGGACTTTTTGCGGTGCAGCATCGCGGACAGGAGGCCTGCGGTATCGTGTCGAGCGACGGCACGGATCTTCATCAATTTCGGTCGCAGGGCCTGGTCGCCGATGTCCTTAACGAAGAAGTGCTCAGCAATCTAAAAGGGTCGAGCGCCATCGGGCATACTCGCTACTCGACGACCGGCCGCAACACGATAAAAGAGGTTCAACCCTTCTTAGTCACCTGCCAGCATGGCGACATAGCCATCTGCCATAATGGCAATCTTCCGTTCGCCGAAGCTCGCCGGCGCGAGCTTGAACGGGAGGGCGCGATATTCTCCTCGACCTCAGACACAGAAACTATCCTGCACAGCATTGCGCGTACCCGGGCTGGTAATGTTGTCGAAGCTATCGAAAAAGTACTGAAGGAAACAGAAGGGGCGTTTTCGATGCTCTTCCTTACGCCCAAGGCTTTGATAGCGGTGCGCGACCCCCGTGGATTTCGTCCTTTGGTATTAGGCAAGTTGAAGAATGCATGGTGTCTGGCTTCGGAAACGTGCGCGTTCGATCTTATTGATGCCGAGTATGTTCGCGAGGTCGAACCGGGTGAAATGCTTGTCATTGACGAATCGGGCATACATTCTAAAAAGCCTTTCGAAGCGAAGACGCACGCCGTATGCACATTTGAGCACGTCTATTTTTCGCGCCCCGACTCCACAATATTCGGCCGCTCTGTGAATGAATCTCGACACAAGATGGGCAAGCAGCTTGCCATCGAGCATCCCGCAGACGCGGACCTGATCGTTCCGGTGCCCGATTCGGGCGTCGCGGCCGCGATCGGCTATGCACACCAGGCGGGCATAAACTATCGACAGGCGATCATACGTAACCATTACGTTGGACGTACATTCATCGAACCGTCACAATCGATCCGTTCCTTTGGTGTAAGGTTAAAGCTGAATCCGATCAAGGACCTTATTAAGGGCAGGCGGGTCGTGCTCGTCGACGATTCCATCGTTCGCGGCACGACGTCCAAGAAGATCGTTCAGATGGTGCGCGAAGCGGGGGCAACCGAGGTGCATGTACGTATCTCGTGCCCGCCGACCACGCACTCGTGCTATTACGGTGTGGATACGCCAAACCGAGAGGATCTGATCGCATCACATATGTCGGTTGAAGAGGTGCGGGATTTTATTGGCGCCGATTCGCTTGGCTATCTCTCTCTTGAGGGTATGCTCGACAGCATCGGCCTCGACAGCGCTTCGACCTGCGATGCCTGTTGGTCGGGTAATTACCCGACCCTTACTGCCAATTCGAAATCTGCCTGAGTCGCGGTGCCAGCTTTTAGTAGTGCTGTTTCCGTTCAACGTCGATCGCGTACCAAACGTATTCCCACAGCCGCCTTAGATTAGCCATCAGGGTACGCACCGTACTAATTTTCTTGGCGTCCGCGAATGCTGAACGGGCCAGGGCGGGCATAGCGAAATGCCGGTGCGAGAACGCAACTCCCTTCGAAAACGATCTATCAAAATCTGAACTTTTGTTCGCTTCTTCACTACCCGCTACCTGGAGGATCGTTTCGATCCGATGTTCATACGTATGCAGCGAATGTACTTCTTTATAGCCGTTTTGCGCGATCTCAGCGAGTCTCTCCGGCGACCTGAGGACCTCGTTGATGACTTCCGCAGCGTCGCCGACCGAATGAGGTAAAAAGTGAAACCCCGGCCTGAATAGGTCAAGAAGCCCGTTTCCCCCTTTCTGGGTAATGAGGGCGGCCCCGCAACCCATCGCCTCAAAAACACGCATGTTGACGTCTTCGCGGATCGGGAGATTGAAGACGGCCTTTGATTGAGAATAAATAGCCGCCATCTCCGCCTGCGTTTTTCCCGAAAAGGTCTTTAATTGAGTTTTGGCGCACAACTCGGCGAAGTACCGTTCGCGACGTTGACTCATATTTCCGACGAAAGTACACGGGTATATCTTTTCTAATCCCAGGTCCGTGTGGACCGCAGGGCTGCACGCTAAGGGAAGCCAGTGAACGGTACTCTTTGAGTATGCAGCGGCCCGGGCAACAAAGTCCTTCTGAGCAAAAAACGAATGATCGAAGAAATGAACGAACTCTTTGTGCCACAAATAGTTCATATGGGTATCGATCCCCCACCAGCAGGTCGGCGCCTTCACCTCTTCCACACGTTGAGGAAAAAGCAAAGGCGGGAGGCCGTACTCTACGAAAAGAACCAGATCCGGCTGTATTACAAAATCTTCCAGGATCCTGGGAACATCGACTAACGCCTCACAAAATCGAATTTCCCCCGCACCCTCCTTCGGAACGTTAGGCGAAAAAAAATGAACCTTCTTGTTAAGACGAAGTAACGTCCTGTAAACAAGGTCGGTATTGCTGCCGGGCGCATAATTGGCGAAATAGGCGATATTCATCTGTCAACCTCGGCTTGAAAACCGACGTTCGATAGAATATATAGGAGCGGATGGAAGATGAAAAGCCATACTCTATCGAGACGGAGAATCGCGGTTCGTATCTATATGCGATAATCGGCGGCCTCAAAGTAACGCCTGAAATGGCGAAGGATTACTGGACTGAGATCGTCGATGAATGCAGGGACATCGGTCTCAGTAAGATGCTCGTAGAGAAAAACTTTATCGAGACGATGTCGACCGACTCGCTCGCCCAGCTGAATCCTTACTTTCGAGAACTGTTCCAGGGATTTACCATTGCATTTGTTGACCGTTATGGCCACGAAGACATTGCCGAGCTTGGCAAAAAGCTGGCGCGCAGCAGCGGAGTAAAAATGCAGGTTTTTGACGATGTTGGCGAGGCCGAGAAGTGGCTGCTGGCAAACTAGCTGCGGCCCCGCCCTATGCTATTTTCTACCTATTGCTGTTCCCGCTCCTCGAAGGAGTTGAAGGCGGCCTCGGCGTGGGCGTCGCAGGCCTCTCGGGCGTCGGCCTCGGAGTCGGAGGTGGTTGCGTCGGCCTCGGCGTTGGGGGTGGCGGCGTTTCCCGCGGCTCGGGCGTAGTGATCTTAATTTCCGTAGTCTGTGTGTTCGTCGCGTCGATCGTCAGATTAACGTTGACCGTATTGGCCGGTGGCGGCTGTTCCCCAGTAACATACGGATAAAGGAAAAATGCTAATAACGCAAAGATCCCGAGTCCTGCCAACAGGCCAACGATGATCGTACCCAGCGAACACCCGCTCTTTTCTTCAGCGGCCTGCTGGGCCACGTAAACACGTTCCGGTTCTTTCACAACTGCGTTCTGCCACCCGCAATTAGGGCAGACGGTTGCATCGGTAGACATATCGTGACCACATTCAGGACATTTTGCTAGCGCCATTTACACACCTCCGTTTTCTAAACGAACAATTTACAGGTTTTAAGGGGTATCGGTGAGCATAATTGAAAGGCCACCAAGCTGTCAATCAAATTTGTTAGTGGATAGATCATCCGTGTATTATTGACATCCCGGTTCTTTCAATTTTCATCTAAATTTCGTAAACTGACAGTCCGCCAAAAGGCGGGCTTCGCTGCGGGCAGGAATGCCCGCGTTCCTCTCTATGGGGGCGACAGGCTTCGACAGGGGCTTGTATTGATCTTTGGATGCACGTCGGGCTTTTTGTAGGTGAGCTCGTTAAAAAAACTTGCAAAACACAAATGCTAATCAAGAATTAGCTCTTGCTGCCTAATTAACTTTAGCAACAGCAATGTCCTACCGGAAGTTCGACTGATGCGACCGGATAGGGCATAACTCAGTTCAGTCTAGGGCACGTCCACCGCCTGCGGGCGCGCCTCAAACGTTAGTCAGGCTGGTTTTCGGCAAGGTTCGCCCGTTTGCTTACTTGCCGAAAATGAGAACCGAGCAAATGGGCTAAACGTGTAGATTTCACTGGTCGCAACCTTTGGATGCGGGTTCGATTCCCGCCGCCTCCACCACCTCACCTTCGCCATACGGATGATCAAAAATAACGCGTCCGGGCAACTGTGCCCGAGGCGGAGAGGCATTTATTCGGCCGAGTCTCTAACTCCAGATAACAGAAATAAATAGAAGTTTTAAAGAAACTCTTGGCTGTTCGAAAGAAAACGGGTATATTGGGTTGGTATTGTTTTAGTTTTTCCGTTTTGGCGCGATACGGCTGCCGTCTTCGACAGTAGGTCTTGTTCTAATAAGTATCTTTGGAGGAATATATGCTCGAAAGGAAGGCTGGGACTTTCTATTACGTTCGTTGTTTGCGCACAGTTGTTTCAGCAGCGCTTGTCTGCCTGTTATTTGTTGCCGCTTTCGCGCCGCTCGCAAACGGGCAAGCCTGCATATCAGGACTGGAGTTAATCGCAGACGGCGATTTTGAAGACGGGCCCCCTTGGCCTCTATGGACAATTCAAACGGGGGATGACGTCTTTACAACGCCGCTCTGCAACGTCGCTGGTTGCGGTACTGGTTTCGGATTAGCTGGACCAAATAGCGGAAGTAATTGGAGCTGGTTTGAACATCTGGAGGGGGGTCCCAACAATCAAACTATTGGACAGACCGTTACCGTTCCTTTTTTGTCGATCGCTACGCTCAGCTTTCAGTTGTGGATCGGAGAAGTTGATCCGCCTGCTCTCGATACGTTAACCATTCTGGTGGATGGAAACCCAGTTGCAACCTTTACGGAGCCGACCGTTGCTGAGTCGGGATATACGGAACGGACTGTCGACTTGGTGCTTACTCCCGGTTCACACACCATTGTGTTCGTGTTTGATGGCCCGGACACCGATACGGGGAACACTAACTTCAGCGTCGACGATATATCACTGGAAGCCTGCACTGTCACGGCGGCCACAGCTGACATCTCGGGGCGAGTGGTATTGCCGAACGGCCGTGGTGTTGCAAATACATCGGTGAACTTGACCGACCAACTCGGCGTTACTCTGACGGCGCGAACAAACACGTTTGGTTTCTATAGTTTTGACGATGTTCGGGTCGGCCCGTCGTACGTCGTTCAGCCGGTATCGAGCCGGTTTACCTTTTCACCTCAGGTAATTACTCCTGTTGATGATATGGGCGGGGTCAACTTTGTGGCGGGACAGTAAAGGCATTGGTTTTTTGCGAATGCGTAAACCAGCGCACTATATGTTGCACGCACTTCCAGTAGTTTGATCGTCTGAACGATCAAATGCTCGACGGTCGCCAGCCAAGGATGAATTTGAAATGTTTCAAAGGGGAAATGTGATGAAGGAAACGAGAGTGGTTACCACTTACCTTACCGGTTTGATACGCGCGGTCCTTTCTTCGGCGATCGTATGCGTTCTGATGTTTAATTTCGGATCTTCTTTCGCGAGTGCTCAAGCGTGCTCGGCAACGGCGCCGCAGGTCATACAGGATGGAGGTTTTGAGATCGGGCCTGTTCCCGATTGGCCATTGTGGCCCATACAGTCGTCACTTTTTCTCGGTGCTGGCGAGACTCCGATCTGTCACACGAGCATTTGCCAACCCGCCGCTGGCCCAGCGCGTTCCGGAGATAGTTGGCTTTTGTTCGGTTTCAACGCGGGGGTCGAAGAATTGGCACAGGTCGGACAGACTATTAATGTTGCTTCCACATCCGTCGCGACCCTTCGATTCTGGATGAGATTCTCACAAGTTGATGCTCCGGATCTGGATGATGTCGTAAACATT
>DATFEW010000249.1:0-2264 GCA_035250805.1 Pyrinomonadaceae bacterium | reverse complement strand
TCCTAAGCACGGGCGTCGGCGCAAGGCATTGACCCTTTGCTCCTGCGGCACTCACGACAACTAATTTTCCAGCAATGCTTGTAGCTCGTTGCGACTCGTCACCGGTGGGGAGCAGGTGAAGTTTTGGCAAACGTACGCGGTTGGTTTTCCATCTACTTGGCTCTTTCCCTGCAACAGCGGTGATATGGCGGCGAAGGCAGTGCCGGGCCTCGCCAATTGAAGCACCTTGTTCGGCAGATAAGTTGCGTTGACCTGCGCGACCAATTCCTTGACCCCCGGCTCTGCTGGGTTGCCGACAATTACAATCTCCTTGGCTCCATGCAGGTAGAAATCCAAGGCGCAAAGCATGTGGGCAAAGCCGAACGGTTGGCTCTCCATCGCGTCGTAGTAAGAACGCAAGATTTTCTCAGCCGGAGCCCGGTATCGGTTATCACCGGTGAGGTGATGAAGCCGCAGCAACAGTTGCGCGGCCATGGCATTTCCCGATGGGATCGACGCATCGAATACCGGTTTGTTGCGGCTGATCAACGGCTCGTGGGATTTTCCCGTAAAAAAGAATCCGCCATCGCGCTCATCCAAGAATTCACGCAGCAGGACGTCCGTGAGTTGGATCGCCCTGTCTAAATAGTTGCGATCGAATACCGCTTCATACAGATCAAGCAACCCGATCGCGAGAAACGCGTAGTCGTCGAGATAGCCGAGCAGCTTCGAATGGCCGTCTTTATGGGTGTGCAGCAGTAAACCATCGCGGGTCATGTCGCTGAATATGAACTCGATGGTTCGTGCCGCCGCATCGATCCAGCGCGAATTTTCGGACAGCTGGATCGCCTGGGCGAGCCCCGAAAGCATCAGGCCGTTCCATGCAGTGATTATTTTCTCGTCGCGGAACGGTTTAACGCGTTTTTCTCTTTCAGCGAAGAGTTTCTCCTTGGCTCTGGCAACGAGCGCCGCGATTTCACCGGGCTCTTTACGATAGAGCTTGCTGGCTTGATCGATGGTAAGGATCGGATGGAGGATGCTTTTGCCTTCGAAATTGCCGGGCTCGCCGACGTCGTACATGCGACAAAAGATTTCCCCCTCAGATTCGCCAATCACCCGATTGATCTCTTCCGCGGTCCAAATAAAAAACTTTCCTTCCTCGCCTTCGCTGTCCGCGTCTTGAGTGGAATAAAAACCGCCTTTCGGATCAAGCATTTCCCGGCACAAATAACCGAGCGTCTCTTCCACCACCGACCTGAAAAGCGGCTCCCGGCTGATCGTGTAAGCGTTCGCGTAAATGCGCACGAGCTGGGCATTGTCATAGAGCATCTTCTCAAAATGAGGGACCAACCATTTCGCGTCGACTGAATAGCGATGAAAGCCACCGCCCAAGTGATCGTAAATTCCGCCGTGGGCCATCTTTGTCAAGGTATGAAGGACCATTTCGAGAAAGCGTTCGTTCTTCGAATCGGAATAGTGACGAAGAAAAAGCTCGTAAACGCCGGCATTCGGGAATTTGGGCGCTTGCCCCAATCCGCCATTGTCGGAATCGTATGCACGGGCGATGTTCTCAGCGCCGGCGGCGACAACGGCCGGCGACAGGTTCTTGCTGGTTTCCTGGGATTCCGCCATGCGCTGTAAAGCCGCAAGAATCTGCGACACGCTTTTCTGCACATCCTCCGGTCGCTCGCGGTAGGCCTGGGAAACTCCCATCAGGATGCGCGGGAATCCGGGCATCCCCTGGCGGTCTTCCGGCGGAAAATAGGTGCCGCCATAGAAGGGCTTTCGGTCCGGAGTGAGAAACATCGTCATCGGCCAGCCACCGCGACCGGTGAGCATTTGCACGGCATTCATGTAAATCTCGTCCAGGTCGGGACGCTCTTCGCGATCGACTTTGATATTGACGAACAGCTCATTCATGAGAGCGGCGATTTTTTCGTTCTCAAACGACTCGTGCTCCATCACATGACACCAGTGACAGGCCGAGTAGCCGATACTAAGCAAAATCGGTTTATTCTCGCTTTTGGCTTTCTCGAACGCCTCGTCGCCCCACGGATACCAGTCGACCGGATTGTGGGCGTGCTGAAGTAAATAGGGGCTGGTCTCGCGACTTAAGCGATTGGTATGTTTGGCTTCCATATTTCCGCCTTCTCGGGATTCAATTCACGCTAACATAAACTAACGGGTGTCGGTACTCGTGTAGCACCGCGGTTGTTTATACGAAGGAGTTCGTTAGTAGATAGGCTGGGACGAAGGGGCGAGTCGTGGAAAGCGCAGGCATCAGG
>DATFEW010000248.1:0-7005 GCA_035250805.1 Pyrinomonadaceae bacterium | reverse complement strand
AAGACCGCGGAGCCTACGGCCGCGTGGTCCACTTACAGCCGACCGTCTGGAAAGATGGTTTTCCGGTTATCGGCAACAACGGCGAACCTGTGGCGCAATTTCGCAAGCCGAATGTTGGAAAGACGTCTCCGTTCACAACTCCGCAGGAGTCTGACGAATTTAATGGGGCCGAACTTGGACCGCAGTGGCAGTGGCACGCAAACTTCGAATCGACCTGGGCTTTCCCGTTTCCCAAACAAGGGGCCCTGCGGATGAACTCTGTTCAAAACCCCGATGGCCATAAAAATCTATGGGACCTCCCTAATCTCCTGCTACAAAAATTTCCCTCGGAGGAGTTCAATGCGACAGCGAAGGTAAAGCTTGATCCGAGATTCGAAGGCGAGCGTTTCGCGCTTGTGGTGATGGGTTTGGACTACTCGCTTATCGGCATCACGTATCGAAATGGGAAAATATTGGTATCACAGGCGACTGCGAAAGATGCAGACAAAGGTAGTTTGGAAACGGAGTCGACACCCTTCGAAGTGCCCTCTCGGGAGATCTATCTACGGGTTTCCGTCGCGAAAGGCTCTATCTGTACTTTTAGTTTCAGTATGGACGGGAGGACTTACTTGCCCGTAGGTATGCCTTTCAAAGCGCGCGAGGGCCGCTGGATCGGAGCCAAGGTCGGATTTGTCTTCACCAGGCCCGGAAAGTTCAACGACGCGGGTACGGCCGATATTGATTGGTTCCGTGTTGAGAAACTTCAACAATGAACGTTTTAGGTTTGGACATCGGAACAAGCGGCACACGCGCGGTCTTAATTGATAAAGACGGCGTGGTATTGGCGACCGAAACCGTTGAGCATCCACCCTTTACGTCGCCCGAGATCGGCTGGGCTGAACAGGACCCGGACGACTGGTGGAGCGCCGCCGTTGTCGCGATTCGTAAGATCGTCGATAGGTTTGAGGCAGATTCTATCGGCTCGATCGGGTTGACCGGTCAGATGCACGGTTCAGTCTTGCTTGACAAAAATGACAGACCCTTGCGACCGGCGTTGCTTTGGTGCGATCAGCGAACGGAGAAGCAATGTCGAGCGATCACAGAAAAGATCGGGGCCGAAAAACTTATTGAGCTCGTCTCGAATCCGGCGATCACGGGCTTCACGCTCCCGAAACTCTTATGGATCCGGGAGAACGAACCAGCTATCTGGAACAAGGTCGCGACGGTTCTACTGCCAAAAGACTACGTTCGTTTGCGGCTTTCCGGGGACAAGGCGAGTGATGTCGCGGATGCCTCGGGAACGCTATTGTTCGATGTGAAAAATCGAAAGTGGTCTTCACAGGTGGCCGATGCGTTTGAGATCGACGCCGAAATTTTGCCAACGGTTTTCGAATCAGTTGAAATAACAGGCGCGGTTTCGAGCAATGTTGTAAACGAAACCGGATTGCGCGCCGGAACGCCGATCGTCGCGGGAGCAGGCGACAACGCGGCCGGCGCGATCGGGATGGGGATTACCAAAGCCGGTACGGTAAGCTGCACGATCGGCACGTCCGGCGTCGTTTTCGGAGTTACAGACAAACCACGGCTTGATGCGAAAGGGCGAATACATACGCTTTGCCACGCTATCCCGGACCGTTGGCACAATACCGGTGTGACGCTCGCCGCAGGCCTCTCGCTTAAATGGTTTCGCGAAAATTTCGGAGGCGGTAAGAGTTATGATGAGCTCTTTGCGGCAGCAGACGTACCGAGCGGCTCGGACGGTGCGATCTGGCTGCCGTATCTGATGGGAGAGCGCTCGCCGCACCTCGATCCGAATGCACGGGCAGCATTTGTGGGTTTGACCGCAAATCACACTTCAGCGCATCTGACGCGAGCGGTGCTGGAGGGTGTAGCGTTCAGCCTTCGCGATTCGCTGGAAATCTTTAAGGAGTTGGGGGCGAGCGTCGATAAGCTCCGACTTGGGGGACGCGGGGCCTCATCGCGGCTGTGGTGTCAGATCCAGGCAGATGTCTACGGTCAGCCGGTCGAAGTTCTCGAGGCCGATGAAGGCGCGGCATTCGGAGCGGCGATCCTAGCGGGCGTGGCTATCAGAATATGGGATACTGTTGATCAAGCGTGTGAGAAAACAGTGCGGGTGGCCGAAACGTTCGTGCCCGAAGCGGCAAGTGTAGAGGTTTTGGATCGACAGTTCGAAAGCTACAGGGAGCTTTATCCCGCGCTTCGAGCGATACAAGATGAGGAGAATTCTTATGAGCAACGGGTTTGAACCACAGCCGGAACACAAATTTACCTTTGGACTTTGGACAGTCGGAAATCCGGGACGCGATCCGTTCGGCGATGCGGTGCGTGAAACATTGTCGCCTGTCGAGCTTGTGAAATTGCTATCCGAGGTCGGAGCTTACGGTGTAAATTTTCACGACAACGACCTCGTGCCGATCGATGCGACGGCTGCTGAACGCGACCGGATCGTGAAGGAATTTCGCTCGGCGTGCGAAGATATTGGCCTTAACGTGCCGATGGCGACCGTTAACCTGTTTTACGATCCGGTATTTCGTGACGGAGCTTTTACGGCAAACGACGCTCGCGTCCGCTCCTATGCAGTACAAAAAACGATGAAGGCGATGGACCTGGGCGCCGAGTTCGGCTCGCAAATTTTCGTTCTATGGGGTGGACGAGAAGGTGTTGAAACAGACGCATGCCGCCGGCCCGAGGAGGCCATCAAGCGTTTTCGCGAGGCCGTGAATTATCTTTGCGAATACAACATTACACAGGGCTACGCTTACAAATTCGCCCTCGAAGCTAAGCCGAACGAGCCGCGAGCCGACATCTATTTTCCGACGACCGCTTCGTACTTAGGCTTTATTCCCACGCTCGATCATCCGGAAATGGTCGGCGTTAATCCCGAGGTCGCGCACGAGCACATGCCCGGATTGAATATGCTCCACTCCGTTGCGCAAGCCTGGGAAGCCGGAAAGCTCTTCCACATCGACCTGAACGACCAGGTTCCGGGTCGATACGATCAGGACCTGCGTTTCGGGTCCGCTACTCCAAAACAAGCATTTTGGCTGGTAAAGTTTCTCGAGGATGTCGGTTATGAGGGAATGCGCCATTTCGATGCGCATGCATATCGAACCGAAGACTACGACGGCGTGAAAGATTTCGCCCGCGGCTGCATGCGGACTTATTTAGTTCTTAAAGAAAAAGCGGAACGCTGGAACACCAACGAAGAGATCCGATCGATACTGGCTGAGATCGAAGCGGCAAATGGCTCGAACGGATTTAAAGCTTTCACAGCCGAAACCTCTGCTGACCTTCGGACAAGAGAATTCGATCGACGCGAGCTTTCTTCAAAAGGCCTGAAATACGAACGGCTCGATCAGCTTACGATGGACGTTTTGCTAGGCGTTGATTAGCTTTCCTCGTACTCGAGCTTCACCGGCTCAAGCTTCGGCGCGAGCAAATGAATTATTAATAACGCAACGAGATACGCTGACGCGGCAATAATAAAGATCGGCACGTAGCTCCCTGTGGTTTGCAGGATGTAGCCGACGATCGGTGCGATCACCATGCCGCCGATCGCCCCAAACATTCCGCCGATCCCGACCACGGATCCGACCGCCTGCTTCGGAAACATATCCGACGATAGCGTGAAAAGATTTGCCGACCAGCCCTGATGCGCCGCGGCGGCAATACCGATCAGGATCACCGCGAGCCAGAGGCTGGACGTCGTCGAAGCGATCACTATCGGGACGACAGCAAGTGCGCAAATAAGCATCGCGGTCTTTCGCGAACGGTTGATCGTCCAGCCCATCTTGATCAATTTCGATGAAATGTAGCCGCCGCCGATGCTTCCGACGTCCGCGATAATGTAGATAACTGCAATGGGAAGCCCAAAGGTTTTTAGGTCCAGGCCGTGCTGCTTGTTCAGAAAATCCGGCAGCCAGAAAAGATAAACCCACCAGATCGGATCGGTCAGAAATTTACCAACCGCGAAGGCCCAGGTTTGCCTGTGCGGAAACAATTTTTTCCACGGCACACGAAAGGTCGGTTCGGGCGGATCGCTCTGGATATAGGCGAGCTCCGATTTTGACAGACTCGGGTGCTCCTCAGGTCTTTTATAGATGATCAGCCATGCCGCAAGCCAAATGAAACCGAGCGCGCCGGTTATGATGAACGCTTCCTGCCAGCCCCAATAGAGAACGATCACGGGAACGATCAGGGGTGTCGCGAGTGCTCCGATATTCGTACCGGAATTAAATATGCCGGTGGCGAGGGCCCGTTCCTTTTTCGGGAACCACTCGGCAACCGTCTTTATCGAGGCAGGAAAATTACCGGCTTCGCCCAGACCAAGCAGAAACCTGACGATGATGAATCCAAGAATCGAGACGAACGCCGTAGAGGTTGAAATGTATCCGAACCAACTCAGAACGACTGCGGCCGCCGTCCCGATAGGAACGATCCACGCGTGGGCCATGGCCGCCAGGCTCCATAATGTGATCGAATAAGCGAAGCCTTTCTTGGTCCCGAATCGGTCCATCAAACGGCCAACGACGAGCAGCCCGAGCGCGTACGCGGTTTGAAACGAAAAAACGATCCAGCCGTAGTCGATCTCCTGCCACCCAAAGTCCCCTTGGAGCGTCGGCTTAAGAATGCCCAGTACCTGGCGGTCTATGTAATTGACCGTCGCGGCGAAGAAGAGCAACGCGCAGATGACCCAGCGATAGTGGCCAACACGGCTCACAGGTTCCTCCTCGATGGCGGCGATTGTGACGCCGGTAGCGGAGGCTGCGGCTTGCTCAGGCGGCGCTATCTCGCTTTTCGATTTCGGTTCTTCAAAATCCTCAACGATCTCTGTTACATCGTTCATTCGGGTGCTCCTCGTCCTATACGCTGAGTATTCCGGGAGAAAGATATTCGCGCCCGTCGATCGAAGTCGCCATTACCGGAAAATCGGGCGAGGCTGTTATTACTTCGATCCCCTCGCCCATCACAATCATCGTTTCTTCGACCTTTGTTCCAGATACTGAGGGGTTCCATGCAAACGCTTGATTTGCTTCAACAACTTCCACGCTTTTCGGATGTGCAACCCATTCACGCGTCTTATAGCCGGCGGCCCCGCCCTGATGATGCAGGTTGATCTCATCTGCAAATCCAACGTTGGAGTATGCCTCTGCGGCGATTCGGTAAAGCTCAGCTCCCGTGGCACCTGGGCGCGTAGCATTCCACAAAGTTGCGTTCACAAATGCGGTAGCTTCTGTCTTTTCCTGTAGTTCGGCCGGAACCTTGCCAACGCAAACCATCCTGCTAAGGTTCACGATCAAGCCGTGGCGTTTTGCACAAGTCACTAGCAACAGCGTCCTTCGCCACCGATTTTCTGTTGGTATAGGATGGCGGAAATCTTTGATCCTTTCATCAGCGGCAACGAGCGTCACGACCGAGATGATATTTCGCATTGCGAGTTCGGCTTGCATCGTTGCTGCGATCTCGATCTCGCTTTGACCCGGCGAGATCTTGCTGATCGCTTCCCGAACTGAATTTCCGGCGTCAATTCCCAGCTTACGAAATCGGTCGATCTCCTCCTCGGTCAGTTCAAATCTGCACGGCGCCAGCTTAGACTCGATAGCAGTCGTGCTTTGGTGGATCGGCAGGTCGGTAGCTATTTCTCTGTCCGCCAACGAACGCGCTTTCGCTACCAGAAGATCGCCCGCTGTTTTTTCGTCCTGCCAGGAAAACTCGACCGGCTCGAATTCGTCAGCGGAGACTTCTTCCGCCAACATTCGCGGCATTTCTATATTGTTTGCGAGCAGAAACCGCTTGCCGTCACGTCTGACAAAGATCGATGCCACGCCGTTTTCGCGGCTCAGGTCAATTCCGTTGGAGGCACCGCCCGTTATCCATGCAAAGTTGTGCTGAGCGTTCAAAAGCACGCCGCCAAGATCCTCTCGACTGACCAGTTGAATGATCCGTTCAGTTTTCGTTTCGATCTCACGATTCACAAAAGCTGTTATATTCCCCACAGAGACACAGAGACACAGAGGAAAAACAGGAAAACGTTAATGACTTCGGACGAAACTCTAGCGGATCCTCTCTGTGTCTCTGTGTCTCCGTGGTAAATAACCTCACTGATTCACGCCGCTGGCCAAAAATCCACCATCCACAACCAGCACCTCGCCCGTCACGAAGCTCGCCGCTTCCGACGAAAGAAAAACGGCGGCTCCGGCGAGTTCCTCAACCCTGCCGAAGCGGCCCATCGGCGTGCGCATGAGAAATTCCTGTCCTCGCGGTGTTTCGTCCAGCAATTTTTGGTTTAACGCCGTGCGAAAAACGCCGGGTGCGATCGCGTTCACGTTCACGCCGTGTTTTGCCCATTCGATGGCCAGCGACTTTGTCAACGATGCCACCGCGGCTTTGCTCGCCGAATAGGCAGCGACCTCATACAGACCGACGAAGCTCGAAAGTGAAGCAATGTTAATGATACGGCCGTAACCGTTTTCGATCATGTGCTTTCCAAAAACTTTGCACGCCCGAAATGTTCCGTTTAGATTTGTTTCGAGGATCCCTTCCCAGTCGTCGTCGTCTAATTCGAGTGTCGGGACTCTCTTTGTGATACCCGCGGAATTGACTAGTATGTCAGCCTTGCCCAATACCGCGATCGTTTCACCAAGAAGGTTCTGAAGCGACCGTTGATCTCCTACGTCTGAAACGCACCTGATCGTCCGGCGGCCGATATCCTGGATCTCTGAGGCTGCGGCCTCGACCTGATCTTTTCGACGCGATGAGCAAACTACATCTGCTCCAGCCTCGGCCAGGCCGTGCGCGATCGCCCGTCCGATACCCGAGGTACCGCCAATCACGACGGCCACGCGGCCATTCAAATCAAGCTGGTCAAATCCCATATTTGTACGGAGCTATTACCAATTTTTGTTGAAAAGGTAATACCATTTGGGGCCAGAGGGTACTAGTCTCATATAACTCGCAACGAGTTGTCAAGCCGTCGAAATCTCTGTAAAAAGACGTTTTGTAGGG
>DATFEW010000228.1:0-10210 GCA_035250805.1 Pyrinomonadaceae bacterium | reverse complement strand
AGGCGCTCAAAAATATCGAATCAGTTTTGAAAGCCTCGGGAAGCAGTATGGATGATGTCGTCAAGACAACAGTATTTCTTTCAGACATAAACGACTTTGCAAAGATGAATGAAGTTTACGCGACGCGTTTCAGGCAGCCGTTTCCGGCGCGTTCGACGGTGCAGGTCGCGCGTCTGCCGCGTGATGCGAAGGTTGAGATCGAAACTGTGGCGGTGGCCAAATGACCACATTGCTGCAATTTTACGGGATCGATTGGTTCGCGACGTTTTGCGGCCTTGCTGCGGTTTTTCTGCTGGGCAACAAGAACAAGCTCGGCTTTCTTGTTTTTATGATGGCAAGCGTAAGTTGGATCACCTTCGGGCTTTACGTGGGCAGCTATGCGATCGTGACTGGCAGCTCGATCTTTTTCATCATGCACCTTCGCGGATTTTTGAAATGGCGTCGTGACGAACGCGAAGAAAAATATTTATCGACACAAGAGCTTAAGGTGGCGAAATGAAATTACAGATCTATCAGGTTGATGCGTTTTCCCGAGTTCCATTCGCCGGAAATCCGGCTGCGGTGGTGCCGCTCGATTCTTGGCTGCCGGACGACGCGATGCAGAACATCGCGCTCGAAAACAACCTCGCGGAAACCGCCTTCTTTGTTCCGAATGCCAACGGCTATGACCTGCGTTGGTTTACGCCGACCATTGAGATGGACCTCTGCGGCCACGCGACGCTCGCGAGCGGTTATGTGATCTTTGAATTGCTCGGAACAACGGAAAGCGTGCTGCGATTTCAGACGAAAAGTGGCGAACTGACCGTGGAACGAGACGGCGACAAATACGTGCTCGATTTTCCATCGCGGCCCGGCGTTGCTGCCGATGCACCGGCGGGATTGATCGATGCTATCGGACCCGAACCGAAGGAAATTTTGAAGTCGCGCGACTACATGCTCGTGTATGAAAGCGAGGATGAGATCAAGGCGATCGATCCAAATTTCGATACGCTTTCAAACGTAGACGCGCATGCGGTTATCGTGACGGCGAAAGGCGACGATTCGGATTTTGTCTCGCGATTTTTCGCGCCGTCGGTTGGCGTGGCGGAAGATCCAGTTACCGGCTCGGCCCATTGTACGCTGATCCCATATTGGGCGGAAAAGCTTGGGAAGAATGAGTTGTTTGCACGGCAAGTTTCATCCCGTGGCGGTGAATTGTTCTGTGAGCTCCGCGGGGACCGCGTAAGGATCGGCGGCCACGCGGCGTTGTATATGAAGGGCGAGATCTATGTCGAGGCCGAAAAAAGCGCAGGGGCATGAGGTCGTGCTAAGGCTCGCGAAGCCGGGCGATGAAGACATCATCTCTTCGCTGATCTTTGAGGCATTTGCCCCGTTCCGTGCTCAATACACGCCGGATGCCTTCGAGTACACGGCGGCGAAGGCTGACAAGATCCGCGAGCGTTTTGAGGAAGGTCCGATGTGGCTCGCTTACGATGGCGGCGAACCCGTCGGAACGGTTTCAGGATTGCCCGAAGAGGAGAGGTTTTACATCCGCAGCATGGCGGTGAAAACGTCGGCTCAAGGGAACGGAGTCGGGCAAAAGCTGTTGGATGAGTTAGAGCGATTTGCCCGCGATGCTGGGTTTCAAAAGCTCTACTTGTACACGACCTTCGTGCTGCCGGGCGCAAAGCGGCTTTACGAAAAGAACGGCTTTTACGTCTTGCGCGAGACGCCGCCGGAGGAATGGTTCGATATGAGCGGACTCGAGATGGAAAAGGTATTGGTTGATTCGCCACAGAGCTGACCTCTCTGGCTAACAGTATTTATGTTACTTGAAGTAAAAGACCTGCACGCCGGAATAGACGGCAAAGAAATTTTGAAGGGGCTGAATCTTCGCGTTCAGAAAGGTGAGGTCCACGCGATCATGGGGCCGAACGGATCGGGCAAATCGACGCTGGCCAAAGTGTTTGCCGGACATCCGTCTTACGAGGTCACATCGGGCGAAGTGCTTTATGAAGGCAAAAACCTTCTCGATCTCGATCCGGACGAACGTGCGCGCGAAGGATTGTTCATGGCGTTCCAGTATCCGGTCGAAGTGCCGGGGGTTTCAAATTCGCAGTTCCTGCGGCTTGCTTACAACGAAAAGATGAAGCACATGGGCGAGGAAGAGCTGGACCCGCTGGAATTCAACGACTACTTGAAAGAGAAAGCAAAGATCGTAGATATGGACCCGCAGTTTTTTAAGCGTTCGGTCAACGAAGGATTTTCGGGCGGCGAAAAGAAGCGGAACGAGATCCTGCAAATGGCGGTACTGGACCCAAAGCTTGCGATCCTCGACGAGACTGACTCCGGCCTTGATATCGACGCGCTTCGCATCGTTGCCGAGGGTGTTAACAAACTGCGAGCCTCTGATAACGCGATCATTTTGGTTACCCACTACCAACGGCTCTTGAATTTCATTATCCCTGATCAAGTGCACGTCCTGGCCGACGGCAAGATCGTGAAGGAAGGCGGAAAAGAGCTTGCGATCGAGCTTGAGGAGAAGGGATACGATTGGGTAAAGACGGCGGCGAGATGATGACGGCACAGTTAGTAAAGAAAACGATTTTTTCTGAAGACTTTCGGAAGCTGATAGCGCGTTCCGGCGAGCCCGCGGCTGTGCGCAAACTGCGCGAGGAGGCGTTTGTCTTCTTTGAAGAGAACGGATTTCCGACGCCACGGCATGAAGATTGGAAATACACGAACGTCTCTTCAGTTGCCAGTGGGGAGTGGAGAGTAGATAGTGCCGGCGGTTCCATTAACGATGTCGAAAACGCGTTGCTCCGAAAATTCAGGTTCGAGCGCAACGGCTTTACCGCTTTGAATCAGGCGTTTGCAAATATTTCGATAGTTCGCATTCCGAAGGAAACTGTTGTCGATGCACCTTTCGAGATCACGTCCGCTGGTAATGAAGGAACGGCAACGTTTCCGCACGTTATAATTGTTGCCGAAGCCGGCAGCAAGGCGACATTGGTAGAATCGTATTCGTCCTCTACCAAGAGTTTTACTAACGCGGCAGTTCAGATCTTTGTCGAGGACAATGCCAATCTAACGCATTACCGCGTCCAGAAAGAATCGGTCGAGGCATTTCATTACGGTGTTACAGAGGCCAGCCTGGGCCGGGGGAGCGTTTACAACTCAACGAATATAAACCTTGGCGGGGCCATTTCGAGACACGATATCGAATTGAAATTTACGGCCGAAGGCAGCGAGGCATGGGTGGATGGCCTTTATATGATCCAGGGAACTCAGCACAGCGACACGCACTCGATCATCGACCACGCCGTTCCGAACTGCACCTCGCATCAGAATTATAAGGGCGTGCTGAACAACAGCGCGCGTGGGGTTTTTAACGGAAAGGTCTTTGTTCGCGAGAACGCGCATGGGACGGACGCACATCAGTCAAACAAGAACCTGTTGCTGTCGAACGACGCCCGCGTCGATACAAAACCGCAGCTTGAAATATTTAACGACGACGTGAAATGTTCGCACGGAGCAACAGTCGGGCAGCTCGAGGAAGAAGAGTTGTTTTATTTATTGACACGCGGACTGCCGGAAACGCTGTCCCGTAATCTGCTTACGTATGGATTTGCGGAAGAGATCATCAATAAGATCGGGATCAAAAAGATCAAGGCTGAATTGGACAATGCGGTGCTGCACAGGCTATCAACCGTGCTGTGAGAAGAAGTACTTGAATGGAGGTATAGGACGATGGGAAAGATGACAGGAATTGCCGTGCTTTTGTTTCTCTTCCAACTAAGCGTACTTCCACAGATAAAAACGCCGGCGGAAGAGGTGTTCAGAAGGGTTGAGCTTATTTCACCGTGGGTATTCAAGGATGGAAGGCCGATGGGGAGCGATCCTGAGCGCCGACGCAAGAGCTGCTTCGATCTGGTTCGGCTTGAGCAGGGGTGCGGGGGCCCTCAGCCGCTCGGATACGGAAATCGTATCGGAAACAACTTAGACATCTTTGCGACCGATGGCGGCGGCCGCGATTCGCGGACCCGGATGATCGAGCTTGGAAAATATAATTGGACGGACCAGTTCAATATTCCCGAGGTCGAACCCTGGTCGGAGCTTAAGCCCGGAGAGCAACGCCATATCATGATCAACGTCTCCGGGGCGGACGGAGCGCCGGGCAGGAACGCGGATGGGAGCTATGCAACCGTGTCCGGTCAACGGCAGACGAAGAAGGCGAAACAAAACGTCGCTTACGCTAATTCGCCGCTGAACCGCCAAGTCACCTCTACCATTACGATGAGCGGGAAGAGTGTTCGGGGCGATGGTTTCACTCCGCTCCACGAAGTGAAACTCGGCTACATGTATCTGGTCCATGTCGTCAATTTGCGAGACGATCATTACGTATTGATCAGGGTCGAGGAGCTTGTTCGGGGCGAGAAGGTTGTTATTTCGTATTTCAGGTTCCCATCGGTGTTGGTACCGTAAGAGTTTTCTGGTTATTGAAAGTTTGTTGAAAGGAAGGAAGAAGATCGATTTGAAAATCCTAAGAGAAGCGTAAAAAACTATGAGAGTACGAGAATCATTAATTATCGAAGAGTCAATTTTGAAAAAGATCGACGAGATCGCCGGTGAAAAGCAACGCCGCGCGGCTACGATCGAGCGTGCATTGACCGAATTTATCGCACGAGAGGAGAAAAAAGCTCGCTCTAATCCCGCACCGGATGTCGAGGCCGGAAAACGCAACGGGAGAGGAAAAGCCGTATCGGTAGCAAAGAGGTAATTGCGCGTGACTGCGGTCAAACCGTTAGGCAATTGGGACGTTGAAAAGGTCCGCAAAGATTTTCCGGTGCTGTCGCAGGAGGTGAACGGCAAGCCCCTGGTCTATCTGGACAACGCCGCTTCGTCGCAAGTGCCCCAGGTTGTCATCGAGCGCGGTTCGAAATATCTCGCGGAAGAGCATTCGAACATACATCGCGGCGTTCATTATCTTTCACAGCACGCGACTACCGCGTATGAAGCCGCGCGCGAGAAGGTCAAGCGCTTTATCAACGCGCCGGACGTGCGGGAATGCATTTTCGTTCGCGGCACCACGGAAGGGATCAACCTCGTAGCTCATTCTTATGGGCGTAAGTTCATCGGCGAAGGCGACGAGATACTCGCCTCACAGATGGAGCATCATTCGAACATTATTCCGTGGCAGCAGATCGCCGAAGAGCGCGGGGCGCGTGTTCGGATGATACCGATCAATGAACGCGGTGAGATCATCATCGACGAATACGAAAATCTTCTGAACGAGCGCACAAGAATGGTCGCCGTCGCGCACGTTTCGAACGCGCTGGGCACAGTAAATCCCGTCAAGGAAATGATCGCGACCGCGCATAAATTCGGCGTTCCTGTGTGTGTCGATGCGGCCCAAAGCGTGCCTCATTTTCCGGTCGATGTGCAGGACCTGGATTGCGATTTTTTTGCGTTTTCGGGGCATAAAATGTTTGCACCGACGGGCAGCGGCGTCGTTTACGGAAAGCGCGAATGGCTCGACAAAATGCCGCCATATCAAACGGGCGGCGGGATGATCCGCTCGGTGAGTTTTGAGGGGACGACGTTTGCGCCGATACCGGAAAAGTTCGAGGCGGGCACACCCGCCATTGCCGCCGGCATCGGGCTCGGAGCGGCGATCGATTACATCAATTCGATAGACTTCGAAGCCGCCGCTACGTACGAGCACCAGCTGCTTGAATATGCAACCGAGCGGCTGGCTGGAATCCCCGGCGTAAAGATCATCGGGACCGCGTCAAAAAAGGCGAGCGTGCTCTCATTTACTGTCGAAGATGTTCATCCGCACGACATCGGCACCATTCTCGACCAACAAGGCATTGCCGTCCGGGCCGGCCACCACTGTGCGCAGCCGGTGATGCACTTCTTCGACGTACCCGCCACCGCCCGTGCATCCTTCGCGTTCTACAACACGCGTGAAGAGGTTGATAAACTCGCGGATGCAGTACAGAAAGTGATCGAAGTGTTTTCTTGATGAACGCGGACGCCATCGTCCGCAATGGGTGCGAAGCACGAACCAGACTTATCACGCCGCAAGCGGTTGCGGACGAGGGCGTTCACGTTCCGTAATGTCAGAACTAAACGACCTTTACCAGGAAACAATTCTCGAGCCAACAAGAATCCGCGTAATTTTCGCGAGATCGAGGGTGTGCGGACAAGGAACGTAATTCGCATTGGCTTCATGCGACCGCAACCACCGTTACGGATCGGGCCGGCACGTTAAGTAACAACTTCCCGCCTTGAACTTGAGTCGAGATCGGTTTCGGCGTGACAGTGTTCGGCTGGTCGAAGGTGTTGATGCTATCGACCTTTGGCGCTGTGAGCGTCTCGCCGGCCGCTGATCTTACACTCGCACCGACACTCTTCAGATCGATCTCTACCGGACGGTTTGCGTCCAGATTCGTGACCGCTAACCAAAGTTTTCCGTCCTTACCCTTCGCGGCGATCGCATCGACGCGGGGCAAAGTAATGCCGGCGTGAGTGTATGACCCGGCATTAAACGTAACCGGGACAAATGTTGCGTCCTGAAACGGCACGTACATCTTGAAGACGTGGTAGGTCGGTGTTAACGCCATCTTTTCCTTGTCGGTAAGGATCATGGCTTGCAGCACATTGATCATCTGAGCGATGTTGGCGATTCGGATCCGGTCGGCGCGGCGAGCGAAGATGTTGAGATTCAGAGCGGCGAGCACGGCATCGCGTTGACTATTTTGTTGGACCAGAAATCCGGGATTGGATCCGGGCATCGGTGAGTACCACGCTCCCCACTCGTCCACGACGAGGGCGATCTTCTTCTCGGGATCGTACTTGTCCATGATCCCGATGTGAGTGTCGAGCAGGGCATTTATCTCAAGCGTCTTCTTGAGGATCTCGGCATATTCCTTCTCACCGAAATCGACCGACGAATGCTTTTTCTCCCAGTTGATGACCGTGTAGTTGTGAAGCGACAAGCCTTCCATATCCCAGCTCCATTGCCGGGCTTTCCAGCCTTTCATCACGGTCTCGGTCCAATCGACGAACCTCTGTTCGGTTCCGCCTGGACCCACCGCTATCCTGAGCATCCCGTCCTTTCCCTGCTGAGCCGGGTTAAAGTTCCTGACGAAACGGGCATACATCTTAAGCTGGCTCAAATAGAAATCCGGACTCATGTTGCCGCCGCAGTCCCAGCTCTCGTTGCCGATACCGAGGAACGGGACCTTGTAGGGCGCGGGATGGCCGTTGGCCGTGCGTTGTTTCGCAAGATCGGTCTGTTGCCGGCTCGTCATGTATTCGATCCAATCGGCAGCTTCGTTGACCGTTCCCGAGCCGAGATTTATTGAGAGAAAGGCTTCGGATCCGATCTGATCCAGAAAATCCATGAACTCATGCGTGCCGAAAGTGTTCGGTTCGATCACGCCGCCCCATGTCGGGTTGAGCGTTATGCCTCGTTTTGACCCGATCCCGTTGCGCCAATGATATTCATCGGCGAAGCATCCGCCCGGCCATCGTACATTCGGCACCTTCAGGGCCCTGAGCGAGTTGACAACATCGTTTCGCATCCCGCGCGTATTCGGAATCTTCGAATCTCTACCGACCCAGATCCCGTCGTAAACACCGGTCCCGAGGTGCTCAGCGAACTGGCCGAAGATGTGACGGTTGATCATCGGGCCGGGCTTTGCCGCATCGATCGTTAGTTCGACGGCCTGGCCCGCGGAACTTCCGGCGAATAAAAGGCACGTTAGGCTTAGACTTAGGAAAATTGTACGCATAGCAGATGATTCTCTACTCAAGAACGGCGATAATACTGTTAAGGAATATTGAAATTATCGCAGACTGCGCTTGTGACAGTCGCGAAAAGTATATGTCAGAACTCAACGATTTATATCAGGAAACGATCTTAGAGCACAACAAGAATCCGCGTAATTTTCGCGAGATCGACGGTGCCGATAAAGAAGCCGTGGGGAATAATCCGTTGTGCGGCGATGCGCTGCGCGTTTATGTAAAGCTGGACGGCGACACGGTGAGCGATGTCGCGTTCAAGGGCTCAGGCTGCGCGATCTCGAAAGCATCGGCGTCGATGATGACCCAAACCGTGAAAGGAAAAACTCGCGAGGAGACCGAACTTTTATTTGATGAGTTTCATCGAATGGTCACGGGCGAGCTCGACGTCGAGTCGCAGGAAAACCGTCTGGGCAAATTGAAGTTGTTCGCTGGAGTTCTTGAGTTTCCCGCCCGTGTAAAATGTGCATCGCTGAGTTGGCATACGCTCAACGCTGCCCTGCACGGTGAAGACACTGTTACAACGGAATGATCGTGTCAGTAGCCCGCACGGAAGTAAGGGCTCCGGCGCAGGTTGAGCCATACAGAGTAACGATGATAAAAGCCGCATCTACGACCCTCGTTCTCGCCGCCGCGATCACACTTTCCGCAGTTTCGACTCAATCCGCAGCGACCAAAGACTTCCAAAAACACGCTGACGATTTGAAAACCAAGCTAAAAGATCGGGGCTTCACCGTCCTGATCGAACGGCCTTTTGTGGTGATCGGTGACGAACCCGAAGCGGTTGTGAAGCAACGCAGCGAGAACACTGTGAAGTGGGCGGTTGAGAAACTGAAGCAGGACTATTTCAACAAAGATCCGTTAGACATCCTGGAGATCTGGCTTTTTAAGGACGACGAGTCTTATCGAAAACACGCAAAAGAATTCTTTAACGATGAGCCGGACACTCCATACGGGTATTACTCTCCTCAAAACAAGGCACTGATCATGAACATCGCGACGGGCGGTGGGACGCTTGTTCACGAGATAGTCCATCCGTTTATGGAGGCCAATTTTCCGGCCGCTCCGGCGTGGTTCAACGAAGGATTAGGCTCGCTGTATGAACAGTCGGGCGAAGTGAACGGGCATATTCACGGTTATACGAACTGGCGCCTGGCGGGCTTGCAGCGAGGGATCAGAATGAGAAGCTTGCCCGCTTTCAAAGCGCTTATGTCTACGTCAAGAAACGAATTCTACAGCGACCGAACCGGAAACAACTACGCCCAGGCCCGCTATCTCTGCTATTACCTGCAGCAGAAAAAACTTTTGACAAAGTTTTATAAAGAATTCTGGACAAATCAGAAGACTGATCCTACCGGATATTTGTTGCTTCAAAAAGTACTGGGCCGGCGGGATATGGATGTTTTTCAGAGAGAGTGGGAAGCATTTGTCCTCGGTCTCAGAATGCGCGAGTAGTCGCTGTGTAGTTTTCCGCGGTCGCCCGAAAACTTTTGATCTGATCGGCCACCCAAACATCATCCTTATCTAATTCTTTCGCCATCAATTCAGCAACCTTCGGCGCCAGTTCGATCGCGGCCTTCGCATCCAGAAACAGCATGCGTGTACGACGCGCAAGGATGTCTTCCACTGTTCGCGCCATCTCATTGCGAACGCCGCGGATCACATCGCCGCGTGTGTACGGAAAACCGGGATGAAGCAGTTCGGCTTCACCCAACCCGGAAGGCGTCTGGATACGAAGGTCAGAGGTTGTACTAGCGCTCCATTTTAGTTCTGCGATCTCCGCGGCTTTGTCCACCGCGTCTTCGGCCATCCGACGATACGTGGTCCATTTCCCGCCTGTGATCGTAACGAGCCCAGACGCATTAACGAAAAGATGATGTCCTCGCGAAAGGGATGAGGTCTTCGCCGCCACTCCTGTCGATACCAACGGCCGGATCCCTGCGAAAACACTTAGAATGTCACTGCGCGTCGGTTTTGTGGCGAGATATTCCGCTGCCGTTCTCAATATGAACGCGATCTCGGTTTCCAGCGCCCGCGGCTCGAGCTCGGCTGCTTCCACCGATGTGTCCGTCGTGCCGACAAGCACGTGATTGTTCCACGGAATGCAGAAAAGTATGCGGCCGTCGCTGGTTTTCGGGATCATCAGTGCCGTTTCACCCGGCAGGAATTTTCGATCGAAAACCAGATGAACGCCCCGGCTGTAAGCGATCACGGGTTTGAAACTCTCATCGGCCATTTCCTGTACCTTCGAACAGAAGGCACCCGTCGCGTTGATCACCGCGCTTGCGGAAACGGAATACCGATCTCCGCGTTCCACCTCTTGAAACTCGACGCCTGTGATCGTTCCAGTTCCATTTTTCCCTAATGACGTGACGCGTGCGTAATTCAGAATGACCGCACCGTGCCTTTCGGCCGTTCG
>DATFEW010000226.1:0-3411 GCA_035250805.1 Pyrinomonadaceae bacterium | reverse complement strand
GTCGCGACGAGCGGCATTGGGGAGCCGCGCCGATTGACAAGCGGCAGTCGTGATTCCGCGCCGCGATGGTCGCCTGACGGGAAGTTCCTTGCATTCGTCCGTTCCGGCGAAGCTCCGGGATCGTTTCCGCAGATCTATTTGCTCCCGATGACAGGCGGCGAAGCATTTCAATTGACGAACGTGCCTCGTGGAGCTGGCGGGTCGATCTGGTCCCCCGACGGAAAATGGATCGCGTTCGGAAGCAACGCGAATCCGGATGATATCGCGAAGCAAGGCAAACCACCGGCATCCGACGAACGCAGCAGTGACGTTCGCGTGATAACTCGGGCAGTTTACCGGTCCGACGGCGGTGGGTATCTCGACCCGACCCGTCCGAACCACCTTTGGGTAATTGCTGTGCCCGCAAACCCTGGAGAAAAATCTACGCCGAAACAACTCACAAACGGCCAATTCTCCGAAGGCAACTTCGTCTGGAATAAAGAAAGTTCGCAGATCTTTTATGCGACAAACCGCAACGCCGAACCATACTACGCACTGCCCCAGACGGAGATATATTCCGTACCGTTCGGCGGCGGAGCATCGACGTTACTAACCAAACTCGACATGGGCGTAGGGGCACTGAGTTTGAGCCCCGACGGCAAGCGGTTCGCCTTTAATGGCTCGGTCGTACACGAGCCGGTGAAATCCTACACCCAGCCCGACCTGTGGGTGATGGACGTTCTTGCGAACGCCAAGCCGAAAAATTTAACGGCAGGATTTGATTTCGATATGGGCAGCGGATTGACGGGCGACCAGGCACCGCCCCGTGCCGGAGGCGGAAACGCCCCGATCTGGACAGCCGATGGGCGCGCGATCATCGAGAGATATGCAAAGGAAGGGAGGGCAAATCTAGGTCTGTTCGACGTCGCGACTGGCTCACTCACCGAAATAACAAAAGGCGACCAAGCCGTGATGAATTACAAGGCCACGCCTGACCGCTCGAAGCTGATCTATACGATCTCGACACCAACAAAGATAACCGACCTTTTTATTTCAGATCGCAGCGGCTCGAACGTTAAGCAGCTAACTCGCATCAACGACGCACTCTTTGCAAAATTAAACTTAACCGAGCCTGACGAGATCTGGTACACAAGCTTCGACGGCAAGCGGGCACATACATTTGTGCAGAAGCCGCCCGATTTCGATCCGAAAAAGAAGTATCCGCTGATCTTAAATATTCACGGCGGCCCGCACGCCGCATACGGATATGTTTTCGATCACGAATTCCAGTGGATGGCCGCGAAAGGCTACGTTGTCGTGTATCCCAATCCGCGTGGCAGCACTACATACGGGCAGGATTTCGGCAATATCATTCAGCACAACTACCCCGGCGATGACCATCACGATCTGATGGCGGCCGTCGATGAAGTGATCAAGCGCGGCTATATCGACGAGAAAAAGCTCGGCATCACCGGCGGCAGCGGTGGCGGTGTATTGACGAATTGGGCGGTTACGAAAACGAATCGTTTCGCCGCGGCCGTCTCCCAGCGTGACATTTCGGATTGGGCCAACTGGTGGTACTCCGCGGACTTCGCGCAGTTTCAGCCAAGCTGGTTCAAAGGAGCACCGTTCGAAGATGTCGAAGGATTTCGCAACCGCTCCGCTATCACGCACGTAGCGAAGATCCAGACGCCGATGATGTTCATATTAGGTGAGGCGGACTGGCGGACGCCGCCCGCAGCTGGAGGCGAGGAACTATTCCGTGCTTTGAAGTACAGAAAGGTCCCGGCCGTCATGGTGCGTTTTCCAAATGAAGGCCACGAGCTCTCTCGTTCAGGTCAACCCTGGCACCGCATCGAACGTCTGCAGCACATCGTCGGCTGGTTCGATAAATGGCTGTTAGGAGCGACAAAACCGGAATATGACATCCCGTCAATCCCGGCAGAGGCGGCTGTAAACAGGATTCCCGGAAACTAGGGTTTGCTGAACATCCCGTGCGTTCGAAGAGAAGATGATCGCTGCGTGGACATCGTTGATCGGTTTCTGAGCTTGTTGTTCAAGTGAGACCACCGCAATGTCGGCCTGCTTGCCGGCTTCAAGCGTGCCTATCCGGTGGTCGAGCCCCAGGGCTTGGGCACCGCCGAGTGTGGCTGTCTCAAGAACTTTCCTCGCAGACATAAAACAGGTACTCTCGGGACGATTGCGAGCGGAGAGCGCGGCGAACCGAGCTTCTTCAATAAGGTCACAAATGTTATTGCTGGCAACTGAGTCGCTCCCGAGGCCCACCGATATTCCAGCATCCAGAATCTTCTCGAACGGCGCATAACCGTGTCCGAACTTTGCGTTCGACTTCGGGCAGTGTGCGATCGTGGCTCCGTTTGTGGCGATCTTTTCGATATCGCTGTCCGAAACTTTTACGCAGTGTGCCAGCAAGGGTCGTGCGGAGAGTACGCCCAGCCGTTCGAGGTATTCGATCGGTGTACAATGCGGGCTCTGCCATTCGAGCCCAAATCGTTCGTAAACCTCATTAAAAAAGCCGTCACCGTTTATCAGAAGATCCATCTCTTCGCGAGCTTCGGCAACATGGATAGTAAGCGGAATACGATTCAGTATCGCGTATTGAGCAATAAGTTCGAAGAGTCTCGAGCTGACCGTGTAAGTTGAGTGCGGCGAAAGGCCGACACGTACGATGTCGGTCTCCTCTTTCTGAAGCTCCTCATACTTGGCGCCTAGCTTTGCGAAATCTTCATCGGCGGTGCGAATGTCCGGTGAAAAATCCGTTTCCTGAAACAGAACTCCCCGCAGGCCGACAGTCTTCAGCGCGTTCAACCCGGCCTCGCCATTCCTGCCTATGTCGCCAAAGCAAGTCACACCGGCAGCGGCCCCTTCGCGTGCACCGGCGATCGCGGCGGCCCCAATGTCAGCATCCGTCATTTCCGTGCGCAGGCCATGGATCTTCAAAAGCCACGATCGGAAATCGTGCTCAACATCGTCTAGCGCACCGCGCATCGCCGTCAGTTCCAGATGCGAATGGCAATTTACAAAACCGGGCAGGATCGCGGCCTCACCGCAGTCTTCGATCTCCGCGCCGGGGAGTTGTGCAACCACCGAATCGCGATCACCGACATGCGCGATCTGGCCGCCGTCGATCGCGACCGCCCCGTCGGCGAGCGGCTCCGAAGAGATCGGCAGAACGTAGCTTGCTGCAAGGATCTTCACTGGGTCCTTAACTCCGGCTGTGATCGGTAGCGAGCAAGTATCGACGTCACATAATTCCGTGTGGATTCGATTCCGATCCGTGCGATAAATTCGCTCTCGCTCATTTTCGCGGCGTCGGCCCCGCGCGTCCATTCGTCAACGCGGCTCTGTCCGGCGTTGTATGCGGCCAGGGTCATCGCCGTTTCCGCGGGACGTCCGCGATAATAGGCACGA
>DATFEW010000218.1:0-4380 GCA_035250805.1 Pyrinomonadaceae bacterium | reverse complement strand
CAGCGGTTCGCCCCCGGTCAGGCGGATCTTCTCAACACCTAGGGAAACAAATATGTCCGACAGATAGATTATCTCTTCGAACGTGAGGATAGTTTCTTTGCGCGCCAGCGGGGGCTCGCCGTTTGGCAGGCAATAAAAACAACGAAAATTGCACCGGTCCGTCAGCGAAATACGCAGATCACGTATTATTCGGTTGTGCGCGTCGCGAAGCTGCATTACTCCATCATACTAGAGAAGGACTATTCACTCGAAACTACCCGCTATTGACTGAATCGGGCGACGTATTCTCTTCAGTGGATAATTGGTATCGGGGAGTGGATAGTTCCCTCAAAGCCCCAGCGTTCCGTTTCAGTCCTGAGAGCTTTGTGCGCTTCATTGCCGAACCGCGAAATCGCTCCACATATTCCTCATGCGTCATTCGGGAAAGAGATGCCAGGTCTAATGACGTTTCGTTATTTCTCGGTTCGAACCCTGTTTCACTGGCCGGCTGCTCAAAGCGGTTCCAGGGGCATACGTCCTGGCAAATATCGCACCCGTAAAGCCAGCCATTCAGGTTCTCGGCGATATCGTCCGGAACGTATTCATCGCGAAGCTCGATCGTCGCGTAAGACAGGCACTTTCGCGAATCGACGACGTACGGTTCGATGATCGCTTGTGTCGGACAAGCATCGAGACACGCGGTACACGATCCGCAGTGGTCGGCGACCACATCCGTGTCATATTCAAGATCGATGTTTAGAAGAAGCTCACCGAGAAAAACCCACGAGCCAAAATCAGTTGTTATCACGTTCGTATGTTTCCCGAGCCAGCCTAGCCCGGCACGAACCGCCCAGGCCTTCTCCAACATTGGTGCGGTATCCACGCACACCTTTCCGTCGGCACCCGGGACCTCGGCCTTGATCCAGGCAAGCAGCGTGTAAAGCTTTTCACGGACGATGTCATGATAATCGTCGCCCCACGCGTAGCGCGAGATCTTGCCGTGACTCGGCGACGTGACATGCTCATTCGGCGTATAGTAATTGATCGCTGTGACGATGACCGAGCGGGCCGCGGGAAAGATAAGTTTCGGATCGGCTCGCTTTTGCGGTTCACGATTCAACCAAGCCATCTCGCCGTGGTACCCAAGATCTAACCATTCAAAAAAGTGCTCGCCTTCACCGGGAAGGATGTCAGCCGGAACGACCCCGACTTTGCAAAATCCCAATTCTGACGCCTTTTCCTTGATCCGTTCGGAAAATGAGGGCATATGAGAATTATCCTAGAAATCGGACACAAACGCACAAAAAAGCCGGACGGGGGTGAGACCATCCGGCGAAGTGCTTTCTAACACAACTTTTAGAAAATAAGTTTGGCGCCAAATTGGAACTGTCGCGGATCATATGCCGCAGTCGGGATGCTATAGTACCGCCCGTTCCCGGCGCGCTCGTTAAACGTGTTCACGTCTCTGAACAGCGGTGAGGCGCTGGCCTCGTTGAAACGATTGAATAAATTAAAGCCCTGCACGATCAGGTCGAGCCGCACACGTTCGTTAAACCGAATTGCACGGGTGATGCCCAGATCAACACTCATATAGCCGTGCGTGAGCCCCATGTTTCGCCCGAGGTTGCCGATCGCAAACCGTCCATCGACGATCAGGGGCGTGATGCAGCCCGGAGCACCGGGAAGGCACAGCGTCCCGTCGGGATTCACGCTCGGCCGATCGGTCTGCGTCGATTGGTCGTTATTTGTATCAACATTGGTGATGATATTGAACGGACGGCCGGACGAGATCTCGATGATGGGGGCAACCGTAAAGTCCGAGAAGACCTTCTGCCAGCCACTGCCGGTCCGCCAACTCGGAGGTGAGAAAAGGGCCCCGCTAAAAACAAACCGGTGCCGCTGGTCAAAAAGCGAATTGGCCTTTTCCAGATCGAACCGGCTGACATCCTGCGCAATTAGGAGTGTCTGAAGGTCGGAGGAGTCATCTATCGTATGTGACCAGGTGTAGCTTGCCAGGAACATAAAGTTGCCGGAAAAGCGTTTGTTCAGGTCGACTTTCAACGCATTGTACGTTGAATTGCCGTCCGAGATCTGAGCGTTAACGGATCCGAAGGGAGAGATCAATCCCGGCGTTCTCAAAGTTCCCGGCAGTTGCGAATCGAGGACCGCCTTTGTAACGGCTCCTCCCGAAAGGGCCTGAGCCAGAAAATAATTTGGAGCGTTTGGCCTGAAGAAATTTGCGACCGCGGGCGCGATCACCCTCTGGCCCGTTGTGAGGTTTACCGAGATCATTCCGGGGATAACGTTGGCCCAACCACCCGGAGCGTTACATGTGGCCGGATTTAGAGTTATAGCTGCCGTTGTACTGGTGGGATTCGTTCCAAAACAGCGGACGTAATTCTGGATCTGCAATGCCGTATCGGGTGTATTAAGGTCTGTTGGATGATTCAGGTGATGCGCCTGAACATAGATATACGAAGCTGACAGCACCATGTCGTTAGTCAACTGCCGCTCAAACGTCAGGTTACCTTGGGCGGCCGAAGCGTATTCAAAGTCTTTCGCCACCGGAAGAATGAATGGCAAGACAGCTCCAAAACCGGTAAACGTTTGATCGTTGAACCGTTGCCGTCCGAACTGATACTCGGCCGAACGAGCGACTCCGGGTGTCACGGTTGCTCCACATATGGAAGGGACAGACCCGACGACACCGCATACCGTGCCGTGGAACACCTGTGTCGCATTGAATAACGCGGTGGGCGATGGACTACCGGGCGTTAAAACCGACTGCTGCTGCTGAACGGCGTCGGCGATATCTGAGTTGAACGCAACTGCAAGAAGCGGATGATCATAATAGATCCCAAAAGACCCGCTAAGTTTGGTCTTTTGGTCGCCGAATATATCCCACGCGAAGCCCAACCGCGGCGCCCAGTTGTTCGTATCGCGCGGTATTCCCTGCTGAACACCCAGCACGTCCTGGGCGGCGAGAATATCGTTAGCCGTGAGGCTGATCCCGGAGAGCGGATCTTGGAAAGGAACCGGTGCGATCTGCTCTGTGAGCTCAACGTCGTACCGGATACCATAATTTAGAACAAAGTTTCTGTGTATCCGCCAGGAATCCTGCGCAAAGAATGCGATCGGTCTGTTCCTGATCCGGCTTATCGGATCTCCAAATCCCTGGATGAAGATCGATGGAAAACCGAGGCCGTAGGTCTGGACCGGCGTGAGATTAGGAACGTTTGCCAGTGCCCCTTGGCAACCGGCTAAGGCTGCACCGGTGAGGCCGGTACAGAGCAAATTTGAGGAGGCGAGTTCGCCGAAATTAAACAGACCCGCAAAGTTCAGTTCAAAAAGGGCGGATGGTATCTCCACCCAGTTAAAGTCGGCACCAAACTTGAAGGTATGGTTCCCCGTCGCCCACGTGAAATTATCCTGGATCTGCCACCTTTCCTCGGTGCGGTTAACAGGTGAGAAGAGCTCCCGGCCGATGAACGCAGTGCCTGAAATGTTGTATGCAACCGCATCTCCATTTTGCGAGCGAAACGAGGATTTTCTCTGTCCGAAATTGATCCGAAACTCGTTAGCGGAATTGCCGCCTATATTTGAATTCCAGCTGGTGGAAACGGATAAGTCCTTAAATTTCGTGATCCCCGTGCGCGAGAAATCGTTTTGACCTAGCGACTGGTTTTGTGATTCGACCTGAATCCCGGTGTGGTTGCCGGTGTTGTAACCAACCCGCATGGTCAGAAGGTTGTTCTCGTCTATATTGTGATCTAAGCGGGCGGATAAATAATTTGCCCGTTCAGTGACAGGAAATATGTCCAGCAGATCGTTGAGCGGGCGGAACGCGATATCGCTGATCGGGACGGGGGTCCCTGAGAGGAAAAATCGGGATCCGATAGGTTGGCCCAAGGGGATAAAATTCGTGGTGCTTATGTTCAACAACGGATTTGTTCCCGTCAACCCGGTCGTCGCGCCGCCCGACGCCAGGTATAGATAACCAAGTCCGAGCTGCGCTGTTAACGGATTACCAAGAAGCGCTCCGGCAGCCGCCGCCTGCTCAGGTGTAATGTTAGCGAACGTTTGGATCCCGAGAGGGGTTGGGACTGTTAGCGAGGCTGTCAACCCTTGAGCAACATCGCTTGTAAAAAAGCCCGATTCATCTCGCACACGACGTTCGTAACCTACGAATATAAATGTTCGTTCCTTTTTGATCGGGCCGCCAAGCGTGAAGCCGTACTGCGTGCGTCGGTAATCGGCATTTTCGATCGGCGAAAAGAAATTATCAGATTGGATACGCTTGTCGCGAATATACCCGAATGCACTGCCGTGCCATTCGTTCGTCCCGCGTTTCGTCACCACGTTGATCACGCCTCCGGTAGCGCGTCCAAATTCTGCAGTATA
>DATFEW010000217.1:0-13538 GCA_035250805.1 Pyrinomonadaceae bacterium | reverse complement strand
GATTAATAAGTCAAAAGGCAAAGGTAAAAGGCAAAATCAGCATTCATTTTTCCTTTTCACTTTTTACTTTTGCCTTTTCACGACTGTAAGGAGTGAATCATGCCTAGAGCAAAACGTGGTAATAAGCGTCTTGAGAAACGCAAAAAGATATTGGCCTTGGCGAAAGGCTATCGTGGTACCAAATCAAAGTTATATAGATCGGCGAAGGAGTCCGTTGAGCGCGGGCTGAACTTCGCGTACACCGGACGCAAACTGAAGAAACGCGACTTTCGAAAGCTGTGGATCGTGCGCATTAACGCAGCATGCCGCTTGAACGACATCAAGTACTCACAGTTCGTTCACGGCCTAAAGCTGGCCGGTATCGAGCTCGACCGTAAATCGCTCGCGGACATAGCCGTTAAACAACCCGAGACGTTTGCGACGATCGCCGGCCAGGCAAAAGACGCCATCGGAAAACAAGAGCGGGCGGCAGCGTAGGGCCATCGGTGGTTTTCATGGTCATCGAACATTTCACGGAAACAGGAGCGGTTACATTGTCAGCGGAGACGTTCGAGGTGTTTAGTTTCGCGACTTGATCGCGATCGAATCTATGTCGGAAGAAACTCGACAAATTGATGAGATCAGCGAAGCGTTCGAGCAAGAGTTCGGACGCTTTGCTGATTTGAATCTTGATGGTATCGGGGTATCGGATGCTGAGGCATTACTTCGCGAAGTCAATGAACTGAAAATCAAGTACACGGGCAAGAAATCGGCGATAGCAGATGCCAAGAAGTTGATCGGCAAGGTTTCGCCTGAAGAACGCGGTGCGTTTGGCCAACTTGTCCAGTCCGTCGAAACGAAGATCACTTCGAAGATCTCTGAAACCGAGTCGAAGATAAAGGGCCACATCTTAAGGGCAAAGACCGAGAGCGAGCGGCTTGACGTCACGATTCCCGGCCGGCGGCCTCGCGCCGGTCATCTGCATCCAATCACTATCGTACGTCAGAAGATCGAGGAAATTTTTGTTTCGATGGGTTACGCGATCGAGGACGACCGCGAGATCGAGAACGACTACTACAACTTCGAGGCATTGAACATTCCTGAAGGCCATCCGGCGCGCGAGTCACAGGACACGTTCTACACAACCGACGGCTTTGCATTACGTTCGCAGACTTCGACTGTTCAGATCCGTGCGATGGAGCGACGCGGTGCCCCGATCCGGATTCTCGCACCGGGGCGTGTTTTCCGCCGCGATACGCCGGACATGACGCATACGCCGATGTTCCATCAGCTCGAAGGGCTCTGCGTCGATAAAGGCATTACAATGGCACATCTGAAGGGCACGGTCACCGAGTGGCTTCAACGTCTCTTCGGGTCAGATACTCGAACGCGGTTTCGCCCGTCGTACTTCCCTTTCACGGAGCCTTCCGCGGAGTTCGATTTTTCGTGCTTCGTCTGCCATGGCTCGGGGAAAGTGGGAGACCAGCGTTGCCGTCCGTGCAAAGGCTCGGGTTGGATCGAACTTGGCGGCTCAGGAATGGTTCATCCGAACGTTCTTCGTGCATGCAAGATCGACCCGACTATTTACTCCGGATTCGCATTCGGTTTTGGCCTTGAACGCATGGCCGCATTGATGTACTCCATCGATGACATCCGACATATGTACGACAACGACGTACGGTTTTTAGAGCAGTTTCGCTGATGGAAGAGCCGAAAATCGCCGCGCATCGAGTTTCAATTCGACATCGAGAGCAAATCATAAGCAGCGAGATTTGCGGGTGTTTTTATTGCCTTTCGATTTTTCCACCGAACCATGTGACCGTTTGGGCAGACAGCGGCGAAACTGCAATATGCCCACACTGTAGTATCGATTCAGTCATTGGCTCAAAATCGGGATTTCCCATAACGAAAGAGTTTCTCGGAGAAATGCATCGTTATTGGTTTTTAGGAACATGAACATCAGCTACGACTGGTTAAAGGAACTTATTGACATCGATCTTCCTGCTGCTGAGCTGGCCGAGAAATTAACGCGCGTCGGTTTGGCGGTCGACGGGGTGCATCCTCACGGCGACGATTTTGTTCTTGACATCGATCTCACATCCAACCGGCCGGATTGCTTATCGCACCTCGGTGTCGCACGCGAGATCGGAGTGATCACTGGGAAGGCGCTAACCACAGAGACACAGAGACACAGAGAAGAAATCGAAACTGCTCCTTATCCAAATATCCTCGCTTCAGGAATTGTCAAGATCGAGAATCCTGAGTTTTGCTATCGATTCACGGCCCGGATTATCCGAAACGTAAAGATCAGTGAGTCGCCCAAGTGGCTTGTTGACCGGCTTGAAGCGATCGGCGAACGATCAATCAACAACGTCGCTGATATTACGAACTACCTAATGCACGAGCTCGGCCAGCCGATGCATTCATTCGATCTGGATAAGCTCGCTGGGAATCGGATCGTTGTTCGTACGGCCCGGCCCGGCGAAACGTTGAAGACGCTTGACGAGATTGAACGCAAGCTCGATGCTTCGATGCTGGCCATTTGCGATGTCGAAAAACCGGTCGCGGTCGCGGGAGTAATGGGAGGCTTCGATTCCGGTATCACCGAAGGTACGACAAATGTGCTGCTCGAAGTTGCCTATTTCAAACGAGAAAGTGTCCGACAGACATCACGCAAGCTGAACCTGACAACCGAGGCTAGCTACCGTTTCGAGCGGGGCGTAGATATCATGAATCTAAAGCGGGCATCGGACCGCGCTACGGAGCTTATTGTTCTGCTCACGGGTGGCGAGGCGGGCGAGTTCATCGATGTTTTTCCCACGCCGATCAGGCCAAAAGAGGTTGAATCCAAGGACATTTCCGCGGCCGTCAAAAGACTGACCGGGCTGGAGGTCGAAGAGGCCGAATCCGTCCGAATATTGAACGCTCTCGGGATAGCAACCGAACGTGAATCTGAAATTTCAGATTCTGGATCTAAGATCTTTATTTCGCCGTCTTGGCGGCACGACATAGCGATCGAGGAAGATCTCGTTGAAGAAGTTGCCCGGCACGTGGGCTATGACAAGATCACCGACGAACTTCCGCCGGCCTATGGAGCGGGCGAGTATCAGGCTACCGAACCGCAGGAGCTAGCGATCAGACATGCACTCGTCGACGCAGGTTTTGATGAGGCTCTTAACTATAGTTTTATCGACACAAAACATGACGAGATTTACGAAACAATTCCGGGCCTATTAGACGAGAGTCTCGAAAATAAGTTCGTCGAGATCCGCGACGCCGTCATCGAAGGGGGAGTGCGAATGCGTCCAACCCTCCTGCCTGGACTACTAGACTCGATAAGACTGAACTTTAATCAACAGAACAAGAACCTGAAAGTTTTTGAGCTCGGAAAGGCGTTCGGTGCGGCTGCGAGTGAAGAAGACCTGCCTAACGAACGAGAGCTACTCGCGCTCGCGGTCACCGGCCACGAGATCAACCGGAATAGGGCGATGCCTGGACGCGAACTCGATTTTTACGACACCAAAGGGGCGGTGGAGTCTGCCTTGGACGCCGCGGGATATCAAAACATTACTCTCTCTGCGTCGGAGGTAAAACATCTTCGTCCCGGCCAATCCGCCTCCATCTCCGTTTCCGGTATTCCAGTCGGAACTATTGGCCGCCTAAACGAGGAAATCTCCGCCAATTACAAGTTTAGACAACCAGTTTATGTTGCGGAGATCGATCTACAAGCGGTTCTTGCCGAGCCGCCGGCGCCGGTTCGTTATGCGCCTTTATCGAAGTATCCTTCGGTCGTACGCGATGTTTCGTTCACGGTGAGCCGCGAAATCTCCTACGACTCCATCAAAAGTGCAGTTAAGGAACAAGGTGTCGAACTATGCCGCCGTATCAGCTTTGTAGACGTATATGAAGGGAAAGGTCTGGCCTCAAGTGAACGTTCGCTTACGATCCGGCTAGAATATCGGAGCGACGAACGTACCCTGATCGAGGATGACGTCGAGCAAATTCACGCACGACTCGTCCGCACCCTCGAAGAAAAATTAGGAATAAAACAAAGAATTTGACGAAAGGCTTCTGAACTGCTTGATGTTTTTTAAAATCTCAAACATAATCTGAACCTTAAGCAATATTACCCACACATCACTTTTGGAGAGTCTTTGATGAACGGCCTTACGGGAATGGAGAAATTCTCGCATCTCGAGGACAAGATTTACCTAACAATCGAGTTCGCGAAAAAGATGCGTGAAGAGCATGACCAGATCGAAAAGGAAATGTCAGATCTGCGGCGATCGGTCCATGAACTGGAAGAAGAAAAATCCCGTCTAGCGGCAAAGGTCGAATCGCTCCTTTCCGAGCGCGACGCCATCCAACTTAAGGTCGAGGCGATGCTCGACGCGATGACTATCATCGACGCCGAAGTCGCAGAAGCGGTCGGCAGATAAGAAACCCTGATGAGCGCAAGTTCAAAATCCCAGTCCGGTGAGCAGTTGGTTCAGGTTGAGATATACAACCAGACCTACAGCATTCGGTCGGACGGCGACAATTCCTACATCCAGGGGCTGGCGGAGTATGTCGATACGAAGATGCGTGAGATCGCATCAGGCACGATGACCGTAGATTCCCTGAAAGTCGCCATACTTGCCTCGCTACACATAGCTGATGAACTCCACGCCGCACGGTCTTCCCACGCTCAATCAGATGCTCAGCTCGCATCCCGCAGCGCCGAGTGCACAGAATTGCTCGATCGGGTGCTCAAGCACAAAGATGTGGCGCCTTTGGAGCTCGAACTCGAACAGTAAATTCCTGCGGTTTTAACTTAGGTGTGATACGGACGGCTTCTGACGTTGATCTTCCGCCCGTACGATATGATATATTGAACCTGCGAGAGACGTTTACTGCGAGGTTTGTTACCGGACGCACTAAAAATTGAGCCAACACTTGAATTGAGGGAGGCTAATGCCCGGTTCGGTGCTGTCTTTATACGTTGAAGATGCAAATGAATTTGGCTTTGATGTTTCCTTGGAAGCAGAACGCCGCCCACCTGATCATACAGGTTCAATTCAAGCGTTCGAAACGGCCACCGCGGTTACCTTTCGCGCCTCGCAAATTATTGATCCAACTGATCACTAGCCGGTTCTGTTCCGTTGAGATCGGCTTCAAGATCGGCCACGGCTTCTTGATGCAAGAGAGCCGCTTCCAGAGCGAGTGGAAGCTCGGCGGAGCGTGCAGCCAGCTTCTTTAGGGCAACTTCTGACCCGGCAAGATTTCCGCCGCGCATCGAGGCTGCTTCGATCATTTGTAACCGCGATTCTGCCTCTATCAACATCTGTTTCGCATCGGTGTTTATCTCGGAAAGCTTCTCCATGTCTTTCTGTATCTGTGATTGAAATTCGTTAGAGCGTTCGGTTTTCAATTGACGAAGTTTCTGCTGCCGCCGTTGTGTGAGCAAAAGCTCCTTTTTTGAGGATCTAATGATCCTGGAGGCGGTCAGACGCGACGCCAGTGTCTCTCTGTATGCATCTGCCAATAGCTCGTCACTACCCGAGATCTCTCGCAAAGCCCGTTTCTCAGCCGGGCGGAGCTCCCGTTTAAACCAATCTACCTCGTCGGCCTTTATTCCATCGGCCGCCATGCGCTCGCGGATCACATCCTTCCAATTTGAGTAACGATAAGCGAAAAACCCTGAAAGAATCAGGCCGACAAAGAGCCCGATCACGGTAAAAACTAAACCTAAGAAAAACATTGTCGCTGCAACCGGTGGAGAACCGGCCAGAAAGAATACAAGAATGAACGTTATGACAAGGGTAGGAATGGTTAGTAAAAAAGGCGCCAACCAGGCGCCGGCCTTCAAATTACGACCCTTGGCCATGTCTCTCGGCGAAATGTCGTATTTTGACGTAAGTTCACTCATTTCAACGGACTAACTTTACAAACTGCGCGAACTTAATTCAAACTATCTGCATCACAATATATTCAGATAGTTCTGTCGCTTATACTCATTTTGGCATTCTTTAACGCTCCGTTATTTGCATGAAGCTTGTTTTCGGACCCTCGCTCGTAGTCACGGCAGCTGCACTTCTTTTGTTGTCGCAATTTGTCTCGGCACAGCCCGGGAATGACAGGCAACGCGTTCGGACGGTTTCTATCCCTATCTCAATTTTCACAAAGGAGGAGCTTAAAGAAGGGCAGGCGGAAGAACTTTTGCAGGTCGGAAGCCTTTCAGTGAAAGAGAACGGTCAGGAGCAGACTATCCTTTCAATTCGTAGCCGGACAGACGTACCACTTTCGCTCGCGGTCCTTATCCAGGAGGATCTTTCTTCGGACTTTAATCTCCATATAAAGGAGCTACAGGATTTCATAGTCAGCCTGCCTCGCGGGTCTCGCGTTATGGTCGCATACTTGCGCAGCGGCTCTCCGGACATTAGACAAAAATTCACGGACGATCTTCGTAAGGCCGCACAGTCACTCAGGATAGTATTCTCGGACCCTTCCTCGGCGCCGAGAAGTCCCTGGGACGGCGTTTCTGATGTACTGGGTAGGTTCGACGCGTTACCTTATGGGCGTAGGGCGATACTCTTGATATCGAACGGACTCGACCTATCGAACGGGCTTTCAAATTCTTCTCCCGGGCAGAGCCAAGCGCTTCAGTCCGCGATTCTCAAGGCGCAACGAAAAAGCGTGGCGGTGTTTTCCATATTCGGCGCCACCGCGTCATCTACCGGTTCACCGTCGATCGGCAACCTTAACGGCCAGGGTTCACTTGCTGTCATTGCCGACGAGACTGGCGGAAGAACGTTCGCCTCGGGAACGATCACGCCGATTAACTTTGAACCATTTCTGCGGCAGCTCAACGTACTGATCGGAAGACAGTTCCTGCTTTCATATGCGAGCGAAAACATGAAGAAGGGGTATTACAAGGTCGAGGTGAAAAGTACCAATCCCGAAGTAAAGATCGAGCACCCGAAAGGATACTATCACCGTCCCTAATATACCCTGCGCTTACAAACCGGGCAGATGGGCACATCTTCCTTGATCAGCAGACCGATCCAAAAGAATACCAGCGTAAAGACGAGCAAGAGTGCAAACGTCAGCCAACCCGCCGGCGACACTCTCCGTTCGATGATAGGCAAGTAGTTGGTTCCGCAGTTCGGGCAGCGGTAATTCCCTGTGAAGTCCTGCGGCCCGCTGTATGCGAGATGTGAGGAGGAATATACCGGATGAGCTAGGGCTTGTTGATTCGGAACCATCACGTGGTCGGAGGTCCGCGCTACCCGGGGTTCGGCTTGCGTTTGAAACTCATCGGTTTTCCAGGCGTGCGGCCTCGGTGCACGGTAATCATAGTTTTCCGGTTGCCGAACTGCGATTCGGTTCCCGCAATATCGACAGAACTGGCTCTCAGGCGTGTTGGATTTGCCGCAATTTTGGCACTGGATCATACAAGAAATGGCGTGGGAATGCCCGCAAAAGGGTCAAACGAATAATACCTTGGAAAGTTTCGGAATGAAAGACAAATGCGGCTAGAATAACACCCGCTCGCCCATCCGGATCGCGTTATAAACGGATTCGACAAGTTGTACGGATCGCAAGCCGTCGTCAGCCGTGACCGGTGGCTTGCTTCCTTTGAGTATCGCATCGATGAACTCTCGGGCTTCTTGCACATAGCCCCATCGCTCCTCTTTTTCGACCATATGGAATGAAACGGTCTCGTAATTCGCATCCGACCCGCGCGAATCGTATAGTCGTTCCATTTCCTCCGTGATGATGGTTCGGTGGTGGCAAAACACTTCGATTCGCTCGAAGGGAAAATGCCAACTGGCGTCCGACGAAGATGCAAACGTGCAGTGGAAGCCGTTCCTGAACTTGAAGATGACAGAGAATTCGTCGAGTTCGGGATATTCATGCTGGGAGCCGTAGGCGGCCAGCTCCTCGATCTCACCGAACTGAAACCGGATCATATCGAAAAGATGTATTGTCGTCTCATATAAGAACCCGCCGGTCACGTTCACGTCACCTGTCCAGGGCGGATTCTTTAGCTCGCCGCGATTCATTTTGATATGCGCCGAATGCGGCGTGTCTCTTTGTAGTAACTCTCTTAGTTTCTGATAGACGGGGGCGAAGCGACGATTATGCCCGACCTGGAAAACGCCTTTTCCTGCATTAGCAGCGTCGCAAAGCGCGCGGGCATCGTCGATGCCGATCGCAAAAGGCTTTTCGCAAAATACGTGCTTGCCTTCGGCGATCGCATGCAACGCGATCTCCTTATGCGTCTTGTTCGGCGCACAAACAAGGACAGCATCGCAGTTTTCCATTAGCTCATCGCGCGATGAACAAACTTTACCGCCCACGGTTTTCGCCGTGGCTTCAGCTCGCTCGAGAACGATGTCGTAGAGCGCGGAAATCTCAGCGCGCTCATCGCGCGAATAAATACGCGCGTGAACGCTGCCGATGAAGCCGGTTCCAACGATCCCGATCCTCACTTTGTCCATAGAAGTCTTGGCCGCAAAAGGCGCAAAAAGCAGAACAATAAGTCCGTAATTTGTGTATTTTGTGCCTTTTGTGGCGATCCCTAAACTACCAGCTTCCGCCCGCCGCATATTCGCCAAGACCAAGCGCCTTCTCAGTAGCAACTTTTGCCTTTCGTGCGACCTCGAATGGGTCTTGATCCCAGTACTCGGGCCGGAAGATCTCGACGCTCACCATCCGGTCGTATCCGATCTTGTCGAAATGCTCTTTGATCTCGCGGATCGGCAGAATTCCAGTTCCCGGGTAGAGCCTGTTCGCGTCGGTAAGTCGTTCTTTTGGTAGATCTTCGGCGTCGTTGATGTGAAAGATAAATAGCTTCCCCGGCTTCATTGAATCAATCGCGTCGAACGTCGAATTCCCGGCGTAAAAATGAAAGGTATCGATCACATTGCCGACGTTTGGACGGTTCACGGCTTCGACGATCTCATTGCACAGGTCCAGGGTTTGAACGGAACAATCGGTCTGTCCGAGAAATTCGAATGCGAGCGAAACGCCGTGTTGGCCCGCAATCTCTGCCAGCTCATTCAAAACGTTCACCGATTCGGCGACTATCTGTTGTTTTGTCGCACCGGAGGCCAACTTGCCGGGAACGACAACAATATACGGACACCCGATCTCGCCGGCGATCTCCGAAAGCGTTTCGCATTCAGCCTTGATCCTTTCATAATCCGCAGGGCTACGAAATGTGATGTGCTCGATGGAATTGATGGAGTACGGCTCAAGGTCGTGCTCAACAAGCAGATCTTTCAGATTTGCCGGTGTACCCGTTTCAAGGAATTTGTAAAGTTTTGCCGACCAGATCTCGAGCAAGTCGTATCCGGCGGCCGAAGCCGCCTTGATATCTGTGATCAGATCGGCGTGCATCGTGGTAGCGCCGTTGAGTGCGATTTTCATGATTTTAAATGAGGCAAATGCGACGACAAATCGTATCACGGTGACCGACGTCTGCGCATCTCGTTCGCCGTCAAGCAACTAAAGAAATTGCGATAACCTCTAACTTTCGGTAATCTTGAATCAGCTCATCCCGCTCCTCGCAGATTCCATATGAAATACCTTTTCCTATTTTCGATCTTTACGTTCTTTGCCTTGATTCCCGGCTATTGTCAACAGTCCGACGTCGCACTCCGGCGTATTCGGGACCAGGATGTTTACAGCCGCAACTCTTCCGGCGATCTGCAGACGCTGTCCCCGGCGGAACATCTCGCGCGGGCAGATACGTATGCTTCGAATCGACTCTTTCCAGAAGCGCGTGAGCATTGGACAAAGCTTCTAACCAATTATCCAAACGACGTGGGTGTTCCGAGGGCGTTGTTTGGGATCGCGCGTTCGTTTATGTGGGAGCGGCAGTATGATAAAGCCGTCGAGTGGTTTGATCGACTCACGAAGGACCATCTCACAACCAAGGACGGCCGCGAGGGGCTTGCCTTCAAAGGAGCATCCTACGTGAGGATGGGGAGCCATCTGGAAGCCGCGAAAGCTTACGAGCAATACGTATCGATATTCTCGCAAGGTGAACGTATCGATTCGGCCCATCTCAATATTATCGATGCCTACCGAGAAGCCGGCCAATATGCCGCCGCCGAAGACTGGGTCGCAAGAGCCGTCGAAAGATTCAACGCGACCCCGACCGAAGTAAACGCAAAGCATGCCCGACTGCGAATGGAGATCTTTCGCGAACGGTGGCCGCAGGCGGTCGCGGCCGCTGACGCGCTTCTCGCCGAACCCTCATTCAGAGGGTCGATGAGTTCATCTGATGAGGTCCGTTACTTGAAGGCAGTTGCGCTCGAAAACTCCGGCCGTAAACAACAAGCAATGGATACCTATGCGAGTATCGGAAACAGCTATTCGTCCTATTTCGGCGGGGTGGCGTCGGAGCGGCTAGCGAAAAACGGGACAAAATCTCATGTACCGACGCCGACGGCGAGGCAGATCGCCGAATCGCCCGTGATGTTTCGTGCAGAGCTTCTTCGTGAATCAAAAAAGCGAAACGTCGACCCCAGGTTCTTGCTCGCAATAATGAAGCAGGAAAGTGTATTCAGGTCGGGGGCAAAATCGCCGGCAGGAGCCCGCGGATTGTTACAGCTTGTTTACGACACTGCCATCAAATACAAAGACGCCGCCGGATACCCGGATCTGCAGCCCGACGATCTTTACAGACCCGCCGTCAATATCGCGCTCGGGGCGGAATACGTGGCGGTTCTTAAGGAACAGTTTGGCGGTCTCTACGAGGCCATCGCGGCCAGCTATAACGGGGGCGAAGACAACGCCGCTCGTTGGTTGAACCGCTCAAAACCAAAGGATCCCGGCGTATTTGCTTCCGAGATCGGTTTCGCTGAAACAAAAAACTACGTGTCTAAGGTAATGAATAACTACAGGATCTATAAGGCTCTTTACGACGAGAACTTGAACCGCCGATAGAAATCGCTCTCCTATTATGCATAGAACCGATTACGAAACACGATGTAGGCAGGGGCGGTATAGCAAATGGGGGACAGGAACATTCCTACGTAAATCAGGCTCTTCATCAATCCATCCGTCAGTACATATCCGTCAGCTAGGACATACCCGTTAAAGACGACCATACCGATAGTAATGATCAAAGACGCGAAGAATGCGAAGTCTGAGCGGCGAAAAATGTGTAGATAGGCAGTAGCGAGTAAAAACAAAGACGGCAGCAAAAGCAAAATGAGGCCAGTAGAGGCAAACATGAATGCCTCCCCAAACCAATCGATTTCGTGGCCAATGTGCACAAGCGCAAAGTGGAGCATATAGATGCCCTCGAAAAGCCGGAAAAGGAACGTTAAACCGGCGCCTACCACCGCAAACTTGGCGGCTGTTTCCACGAGTCATTCCTCCCATCCGCCCTGCCCCTCGGGCTCAACGTGGTAGCCGGCTTCTTCGAGGTTCTTGCGAACCTCGCGTCCGTGCTGCTCGTCGCGAACCTCAAGGATCATTTCGATGCCGGTATAGCCCAGGGGAGCGAGCCAAATGGCGCGCTGATGATTGGTTTCGATCACGTTTGCACCGGATTCAGCAACCTTGTTAAGCATGGCCGCAAGTGATCCCGGGCGGTCCAGTACCAGCAGCTTAAAAACGACATAGCGACCCTGTCGAACAAGCACTTGTTCAATAACCCGGGCAAGTAAGTTGCCGTCGATATTTCCGCCGGCTAGTATTGCGCAGATAGTTTCAGCAGGATCAACCGGGACCTTCTTCGCAAGCAGAGCCGCAACCCCGGCGGCACCCGCGCCCTCGACAACAATATGTGAGTTTTGAACGCAATGAAAGATGCCACGTGCGATCTCGTCCTCGGTGACCTCCACAACTTCATCAACGAACTCCCGAATGATCGGAAGGGTCACTTCACCGGGCCGTTTCACCGCGATGCCGTCCGCGATCGTCGTACGATATTCGATCTCGACTGGCCTGCCCGCCCGCAATGATCGGTTAACCGGAGCAATATTGGCAGCCTGAACGCCGTAAACACGGGCGGTCGGCAGCAAACTCTTGATCGCGATCGCGATTCCGGAGATCAAACCGCCACCTCCTATAGGAACGATAACGACTGTCGTTTCCGGATGACATTCCGCGATCTCCAGTCCGATAGTTCCCTGCCCAGCGATCACTAATTCATCGTCAAATGGGTGAACATATGTAAGACCGCGTTCGTTCTGCAGTTCTTTCGAATGTGCGACCGCCTCATCGAAGCTAGAACCAAAAAGAATAACTTCAGCGCGCAGCGCCCGGGTTGCGACGACCTTTGTGAGCGGCGCGAACTCCGGCAAGACGATGACCGCTTTGATCCCATTTAATTTTGCCGCCATAGCGACGCCTTGCGCGTGATTTCCCGCCGACGCGGCGATCACTCCACGTCGTTTCTCCTCATCAGTTAACTGCGAAATTTTGTTGAATGCGCCCCGGACCTTGAACGAACCGCTTCGTTGCAGACACTCAGCCTTTAAGAACACGCGCGCGCCGATCTCGGCTGAAAGCCGTTCGTCGGCGATCATCGGCGTCGGTGTAATTATCGGCTGCAGTCGAGTTGCTGCGTCGCGTATCTCCGTGAGACTGACCGTCATAACTCGTTGAAGTATAAGGCAATCAACTGGCGATTCAAACAACCGCTCATCTTCAGTATTTACACGCAATCGGTTATATTATTTCTACACACCCCTTGGAGGAAATAATGGATATTGGAATGGGCATCGGGCTCTTGGTTCTGGCTATCATCGGTATTGCCTTGCTCATCGTCGCCTGGAAGACGATCAAGATCGTGCCGCAGTCGAGTGTGTTGCTGATCGAGCGACTCGGCAGGTTCAACCGCGTCGCGGCGAGCGGGCTGAATATCATCGTGCCTTTTTTCGAAACGCCGCGGGCAGTATATTGGACAAATGTGCGGCCGGGCGTCACGTCGATCGACCTTCGCGAACAATACATCGACCTGCCGCCCCAACCTGTTATTACTCGCGACAACGTCACGATCAATGTGGATTCAGTTGTCTACTGGATGATTACTGACCCCATAAAGGCCGTCTATGAGATCAACGATCTTATCGGCAGCATCGTTCAGTTGACGATCACTGGAATGCGTTCCGTGATGGGTGAAATGGACCTTGACCACACGTTATCGTCGCGAGACCAAATAAATTCGAAGCTGCGATTGATATTAGACGAGGCTACTGACAAGTGGGGTGTAAAGGTAACGCGTGTCGACGTCAAGAATATCAACCCGCCCGAAGATGTCCGCATCACGATGGAAAAACAGATGACGGCCGAGCGAAATCGGCGTGCGTTAATACTGCAGGCTGAAGGAGACAAACAGGCGGCGATCACGCGTGCTGAAGGTGAGAAGCAGGCGGCCGTAACGCGTTCTGAAGGGAATAAGCAATCTGCCATACTTGACGCAGAGGGCGCGGCACAGGCCAGGCTTGTGGCCGCAAGCGCCGAGGCCCAGGCGATAAACCAGATCACGCAGATCGTCGGCAGCGCAGAGCAAACGGCTCAGTATTTGCTTACATCCCGATACATCGAATCGCTCA
>DATFEW010000213.1:0-7165 GCA_035250805.1 Pyrinomonadaceae bacterium | reverse complement strand
CCTGCGCAGTTTGAATGAGGACGAAACACTTTTGATCCAATCGGGGAAACCAGTCGGTATCTTTAAGACACACACAGATGCTCCGCGGGTGCTGCTGTCTAACTCCAATATAGTTCCTCACTGGGCAACACAAGAGCAGTTCGATCAGTACGAACGAGACGGGCTGATGATGTACGGCCAGATGACCGCGGGATCATGGATCTACATTGGCACGCAAGGGATCCTGCAGGGGACGTATGAAACATTTGGCTCGCTCGCCCGTCAGCACGGTTGGGGTGATCTAACCGGAAAACTTGTGCTCACCGCCGGTCTCGGTGAGATGGGCGGAGCACAGGCCCAAGCGATAACCTTCAACGGTGGTGTCGGAATTTTGGTCGAGGTCGATCCGGGGCGGATCGAGCGCCGTTTGCAATTGAAGCAGGTCGATACATCTACTGACAGCATCGAGGAAGCCGTAGAACTTGCGAAATGGGCCGTGAACGAACGCAAACCTAGATCGATCGCCTTGCTTGGTAATGCTGCGGACGTTCACTGGGAGCTATGCGAACGAGGCTTGGTCCCCGATGTCGTCACGGATCAAACGTCCGCGCACGACGTGCTCTATGGATACATTCCGTCGGGATTTTCAGTTGAATCCGCGGCGGAACTACGCTACGCAAATCCCATCGAGTATGAACGCGAAGCAATGGACTCAATGGCCAAGCACGTGAAGGCAATGCTCGAGTTCAAACGCTGGGGTTCGGTCGTGTTCGATTATGGCAACAACCTCCGCCAGCGTGCATTCGACAACGGCGTGAAGGAGGCTTTCGATTATCCCGGTTTCGTGCCGGCGTACATTCGGCCGCTGTTCTGTGAGGGTAAAGGGCCGTTTCGGTGGGTAGCGCTTTCGGGCGAAAAAGAAGACATTTACCGGACAGATGAGGCAATAATGAACCTCTTTCCTGAAAACGATCATCTCGCACGCTGGCTGACGATGGCGCAAGAACAGGTCGAATTTCAGGGATTGCCGGCGCGTATCTGCTGGCTCGGTTATGGTGAGCGTGCGAAAGCAGGGTTGAGATTGAACGAAATGGTCGCCGCGGGCGAGCTAAAGGCGCCCATCGTTATCGGCCGCGATCACCTCGATTGCGGGTCCGTCGCCTCACCAAACCGCGAGACCGAGGCAATGAAGGATGGCAGCGACGCCATCGCCGATTGGGTGTATCTCAACGCAATGATCAATGTCGCCGGGGGGGCGACATGGGTGTCTTTGCACCACGGCGGTGGCGTCGGTATCGGATATTCATTGCATGCCGGTCAAGTGATCGTCGCCGACGGTACGCCCGCAGCCGCCGCACGAATCGAACGGGTCTTAACCACCGATCCGGGAATCGGGATCATCCGACACGCTGACGCTGGATACGAAGAAGCTATCGCCTTTGCACGAAAAAATAACGTCAGAATCCCGATGAGGGATTAATTCTTGTTCTTATCTTCCGGGTTTTCTTTGATATACCGCTCTAGTTTCTTTTTATCTGGGTGGTCAGGGACCTTGGTTAACAATAATTTGTATTCGCGTGTCGCATGCTGGTTTGCCCCGGCAAGTTCATAAAGCCGGCCGATCAATAAATGACTCTCGGCCATGCCTAAGGGGTCGAGCCTGATCGCCTCGTTCAGCGCCTCAACCCCGAGAGTGCCTTTGCGTGCCTGAAGATAGGCCTCTCCGAGGAGTTGATATGTCCTCGCCGAGGTAGGATCAAGGGACGCCGCATGTTTGAAGATCTCGATAGCCGAATCGAATTGTTTCTGGGCCACACGTATTTTCCCGACATTTATCCATGCCGGCGTGTATTCAAGTTTCGATTCGATCGATTTTCGAAACGCCGCTTCAGCATCCGCGAGTGAGTTTTGCTCGAAGTAAACTGTGCCCAACTTTGCCCAGGCAATAAAGTCTGTCGGATCGATCGCTACTATTTTCTTAAGTGCGTCAGCTAGTTGTTTCGGATCCTTGTTCTTGTCCGCGTCCGCGGCCCTTTTGTAAAGCTCAACTGTTTTCTCGTTCGGCGGATGAGAGAACTTGGCCGATATCACGCCCGGCGGAGCCCCGGCCTGCGGACCCGCGGAGTGGATTTCAAAATCTTCACGTTGCTGAGCAGGGCCAAATGCCGGCAGCGAACGCCGCGCCGTCTCAATGCCTTCGACTTCAACAACCAACGTGCCTCCACCTGCACTGGTCTTTCGAAAACAATAATTTCCAGATTTTTCGACCGTTAGCCTCTTTCCGGTCTGCTGGGCGTCCGTCAATGTGACGGTTATCTTTGGAAACTTCGCGGTTGCGTCCAGGCCCTTTAACAAAACACGGCCGTAAACGTATGGAATGTTTGCGAAAGGGGAATTTAGGGAAGGTAACATGCCTGATTCGCCGCAGATCTCATCGACCTGGGAGCGGCCCGAAACTGCGAGGATGAGAACCACAGATATTACCAAAAAAGTACGAAGCATTGGTGAAAGGGGAAACGGGATAAGCTAACGTAAATCATTTTAGCATTGCTCGCAACCCGCACAAGCCTAAATACGCTAGCTCTCGCCTTAGCGTTGGTATGCGATGTGTCGTAGAATCGCATCCGATGCCGTCACTTTTTGAGAATACGACCCGGCCCAATGAGAATCTCTTCTTCTCGCGCGATGACAAGAACGACCCTCGTATGGGCGACATCGTAGGACGAGAACAAAGAGATTACGAAGCCGCGGATATCGTGATTCTTGGCTGCCCGCAAGATGAGGGTGTGCGGCGCAATAGCGGCCGTGAAGGAGCCGCGCTGGCGCCGTCCGCCATACGTCAACAGTTTTACAAGCTGACCACTTACAACATAAAACGTAAGATCTTCGATCTTGGTGACGTCCCGGTCAATGGCACTTTGGAAGAAACGCATTTCATCCACGCGGCGGTCGTTACACAGATCCTGAAAGACGGAAAACGGGTGATCGTGCTTGGCGGAGGCAATGATATTTCATATCCCGACGGTTGCGCGTTGGCTGAAGTCTATGGCCCGGAATGGTGGATCGGGGTCAATATCGACTCTCATCTCGACGTCCGGATCGCCGAAGAACGAAACAGCGGTACACCTTATCGCCAGCTACTTGAAGAAGGCAGGCTGCTGCCGAAGTATTTCTACGAAGTTGCTTTCCAAACACACTTTTGTTCTCCGATCTATTACGAATACATCAGGGCATTGGGCGTGAATCGTATCAGTCTTGAACTCTTGCGTTCGCGGAGCGAACCGGATCTTGAACTGAAAGAGAGCATCAAGCAAAAGTTTATTGGACACAGCTCATCTCTTAATACTTTCTTTGGATTCGATCTCGATGCGGTACGCTCGTCGGATGCGCCCGGCACATCAGCCCCATCGCCCCTTGGACTTCGAGCCGGCGAGTTCATTCAGTTGGTCAAGTATGCGGCCTCCCTGGCGAATACTCGGATCATCGAGTTTTCGGAAGTTAATCCAAAGTTCGATGTAGACAACCGAACCGCGAAACTTGTCGCTATTGGAATGCATCGTTTCTGCACCGGGGTCGCTTGATGATGAACGATCTAACGATAACCTATGAGATCACGGCGTCGGTTGCACATGATCTATGTACCGAATATGAACGATACATGATCGAGCGACACATCCCTGATCTAATCTGGACAGGTGCTTTTGAAGGCGTGACTCTTTCGCGTTCAAAGCCTGGGAGATATCGGATCCGATACGAGGCTCGTGGCCGGGAGGCACTCGATCAGTACCTAAAACAGTATGCGGATCGACTTCGACAACACTTCAAGGAAACATTTCCGTCTGGTATAGAGCTTTCGCGCGAAGAATGGGAGAATTTACGAACCTGGCCTCAGTATTCACATCTTGTGTAAGTTTCCCGACACCGCGCAATCGATTTTGAGCCTAGTCTTAAGCTATGGCCGTAAAGCAAGCGATCACGGCAGCCGATTTCCTTCCTGACTCTCTCGATTATCGGTCCCTTAGTGACGCCGCCGACGGTTGTCAGGGCTGTGACCTATACAAATTCGCGACGCAAACGGTCTTCGGTGAGGGTCCTGTCCGGGCGGAGATCATGCTCGTTGGTGAACAGCCAGGCGATGAAGAGGATATAAAAGGTCATCCCTTTGTCGGGCCCGCGGGACGTCTGCTCAGTACTGCGTTAGAAGAAGCCGGGATAGATCGCCGGTCAGTCTACCTGACGAATGTCGTAAAACACTTCAAATGGAAACCCCGCGGAAAACGACGCCTCCATGAAAAGCCGCGCGCGTCCGAGATCGCAGCATGCGAACCGTGGCTTCGCGCGGAGCTTGAGCTCGTGAAGCCTCAGATCCTGGTGTGTCTCGGCGCTACTGCGGCACAGAAGCTGCTGGGAAAAGACTTCCGCATAACGAAAATGCGCGGTAAATGGATCGAATCTGCGATCGCCGATAAAGTGATCGCCACTTATCACCCGTCTGCGATCCTGCGCGCGCCTGACGAAGAAACCCGGTCCCGGCAATACGGAGAATTAGTTCTTGATCTAAAGACGGCGGCTCAAGTCCTTACTAAGAGTGCGTCCATGTGATAAAATGTTCGGCGAATTTTAGCTTCAAAACATCGCGTCTTCAGGAGCCTTATATGAACGCTAAAAGGATATGTGCGCTAACCCTGTTGATCCTTGCGCTTTGTGTTGGAGCGTTTGCACAAGGGCATTCAGCACATGGGCTTGGTAAGGTCAACTTCAAAAACTCGTGTAGTGCCGCTGTACAGGAGCGCTTTCAACGCGCCGTCGCGATGCTGCACTCGTTCCGATACCTGGAGACTGAGAAGGCATTCCGTGAGGTGCTGGTTGCTGATCCGTCTTGTGCGATCGCCGCATGGGGCATCGCGTCAATCCTCATGTCCAATCCCTTGGCGGGCGTTGGGCCATCGTCGGAGTGGGCAATGCGCGGTGGGATGGCGGTCGAGGAAGGCCGAAAAATAGGAGCTAAGACGCAACGTGAACGCGATTACATTGAAGCCGTCGCATCTTACTGGGAAGACTGGGTGAACCGCCCAGAAAAAACGCGTCAGATCAATCGCGCTAACGCTTACGAAGTGCTGGCGAAACGCTATCCTGATGATGATGAGGCCCAGATATTTTACGCGCTGTATCTTGCCGGTACACAGTCGCTCGGGGACCAGAGTTATTCGGCTTATCTAACTTCTGCCAAACTCCTCGAAAAGCAATTCGAAAAATACCCTGAGCATCCCGGCGTTGCACATTATCTTATTCACAGCTACGACGCACCGCCGATCGCGCTACAGGGTTTGACGGCCGCGCGACGGTATGCGGATATCGCTCCAGAGGCTCCGCATGCCTTACACATGCCGTCGCATATCTTCACGCGCGTAGGATATTGGAAAGAATCGGTGGCGACAAATGCTCGAGCCGCTAAGGCTGCGAAGCTGGATAAGGATCACGAGGAACAACTTCACGCGATGGATTACATGACGTATGCTAACCTGCAAATGGGCCGGGACGTTGAAGCAAAACGGGTGGTCGATGAAGGACCGTCAATTACAGGATTCAACACGTTGAAGATCGCGGGCCCGTATGCTCAGGCTGCGATGCCTGCGCGATATGCGGTCGAGCGCGGGGATTGGAAAATGGCGATGACGCTAAAGCCGCATACAAGCTCCTATCCGTTCACGATTGCGCTGACGCATTTTGCCCGCGGCCTGGGTGCTGCACGTTCCGGTTCTATTACAGTTGCTGAAAATGAAGTTGAACGGCTTGGAAGGCTTCGTGACGAGCTTAAGGCGGAAAAGAACGATTACTGGGAATCCGAAGTTGAAGTAAACCGACTTGGAGTCGCGGCCTGGATCGCTCTGGCACGCGGCCAGAAAGATGAAGCACTAAACCTTATGCGTTCGGCGGCGGATATCGAGGACAAAAGTGAGAAGCACATTGTTACACCGGCACGAATTCTTCCGGCGCGCGAGTTGCTAGGGGAAATGCTGCTCGAATTGAACCGCCCAACTGAAGCACTTGCGGAGTTCGAAGCCTCACAGGCCCGCGAGCCGGGCCGCTTCCGTGGGTATTATGGAGCCGCCGTGGCTGCGGAGAAAAGTGGGAATATGAAAAAGGCGAAGACGTATTATTTGCGGCTCATTGGACTCGCCGACAGGGGCAGCAAACGTACGGAACTTAGTCGGGCGCGTGCATTCCTTGCGAAAGTGCAGTAGTCACACGCGTCTTGACAGCCTTCAGCAGCTTTGCCATTCTAATTCTTCGCTTTTTCAGGCGAAAGTTTAGGCACTTAGCTCAGTGGTAGAGCACTACCTTGACACGGTAGGGGTCAGCAGTTCAACTCTGCTAGTGCCTACCAAAAAAATAAATGGCGTACAGCAGTAAAGATAGGCTTCCGAGCTTGTCTTTTTTTCTTAAGCGAAGGACGGCGAACATAATACCGATTCAAAAATTACCAAATTGTGGTCAAAGAGCCATCAAGGAAGGAAAAAGAAATTGACGTCCGTCCTGGTCTCGACAGTTTAAGGGTAGTAAGGTGTTCCTCGTCCGTTACGGTCGTGTTCGACTCAAAACGCTCAAAGTTTTCGACCGGAAGCTTTTTGAATAAAACGGACACTTACGCATGCTAGAATGCTTTCTTTATGAAACGAGCGCTTATCACAGGTATAAATGGACAAGACGGCAGTTACTTGTCCGAATTATTGTTGGAAAAGAACTACGATGTTTTCGGGATCATAAAACGAAATTCCATAACCGAATCCCAATTCAGCCGGATCGATCATATTCGCGAAAAATTAAACCTCATGTACGCGGACGTTACTGATTTGGCGTCGCTGACGCACGTAGTTAAGGACGTGCAGCCGGACGAGGTTTATAATCTTGCGGCTCAATCGCACGTTCGAGTGTCGTTCGATCAGCCGGTGCACACCGCGCAAGCGACCGGCATAGGAGCTCTGAACGTTCTCGAGGCCGTTCGTCTTTACAGGCCGCAAGCGCGCGTCTATCAGGCCTCCTCGTCGGAAATGTTCGGCAACGTTGCCGACTCCGATGGGTTCCAGCGGGAAACAACTGCGTTTAATCCTGCATCGCCCTATGCCTGCGCGAAGGTCTTTGCTTATCACGTTTCCCGAAACTACCGAAACGCGTACGGAATGTT
>DATFEW010000168.1:0-8874 GCA_035250805.1 Pyrinomonadaceae bacterium | reverse complement strand
ACGATATTAGAAAGGGAATGGTTATTTTGCACGAAGGTGCGCCCGTAAGGGTGATGGAGTTTCACCATCATACACCTGGCAACCTGCGTGCGATGGTTCAGGCGCGGCTGCGAAATCTGCTGACGGGAAACTCATTCGAGTTCCGCTTTCGTTCGAACGACTCGCTCGAGCGTATTGTGCTCGAACAGCACAAGATGGAATATCTTTATTCGGACGGCTCGCATCATCATTTTATGAATTCGGAAAACTACGAGCAGGTTGCCTTGACTGAGAATGAACTTGGGGACGCGGCTCAATGGCTCATGCCTGGGTTGAAGATAGAGGTCGAGTTTTACGATGGCACACCGATCGGTGTCCAACTCCCGGCATCGATGGAGTTGACCGTCACTCGAACTGAGCCGCAGTTGAAAGGAGCGACCGCGTCAAATTCCAACAAACCGGCGACGCTTGAAAACGGTGTTACGCTCTACGTTCCACCCTTCGTAGCTGAAGGCGAGAAGATCCGCGTCAATCCGGCCGAGGAGCGGTATATTGAACGCGTCAAGTAGTTGAGCGAGTTGGCTGAGTTAGCCGAGTTCAAAGTTCAGAAACTCGCCGAACTCGGCAAACTCGGTCAACTCCGAATGTATTTCCTTTACTCCATCGCCTACACGATCGGTTTCCTGCTGATGATACCGGCATTTTTGCTGAACCGGCAGAAGTATGCGTCCGGTTTTCGCCAGCGCCTCGGCAACTATCCGGAATTCAAACTCGACGAAGGCAGGGTGATCTGGCTGCACTGCGTATCTGTCGGCGAAACCAACGCGGCACGTCCGCTGGTCGATAAACTCCGCGAAGCCCTTCCGGACCACCGTCTGATAATTTCAACAACTACAAAGACGGGACAAGACCTCGCGCACCAACTATTCCAGGACAAAGCTGACGCGATCGTTTACTTCCCGTTCGACTGGAAATTTAGCGTCCGGCGGGCGATCGAGCACTTCCGGCCCGGCCTCGTGCTTCTGATGGAAACCGAGATCTGGCCGCGATTTATTCACGAGGCAAAACTGAGCGGAGCAAGAATCGCGATCGTGAACGGACGGCTTTCGGAAAACTCATTTCGTCGGTATTCGAAGGTCCGGCCATTCATTTCCCGCGTGCTTTCGGATATCGACCTTGCCTTGATGCAATATGATCCTGACGCCAAGCGGATCAACTCACTCGGCATGGACGCCGCAAAAGTAGCGGTGGTTGGCAATGTTAAGTTTGACTTTTCGAGCCGTGGTTCTGATCTGGCGCTGACCGAAGAGTTTCGGCGACGATTTGGCGTAACCACTGAAAAGCCACTGATCATCGCAGCCAGCACGCACGAACCCGAAGAACGATGGATAATCGAATCACTAGACGGCGAACTGGGACATTCCTGCCGACTTATGATCGCTCCACGGCATCCCGAGCGATTTGGGGACATTGCCCGACTGCTTGAAACACTTGGACGTGGCTTCGCACGGCGCAGTAACGAACCGAATGTCGGAGACACGGACGTAGACATTATCCTGCTCGATTCGATTGGCGAACTTCGCGACGCATACGCTTTAGCCGAGATAGTGTTCGTGGGCGGCAGCCTTATTCCGCATGGGGGCCAGAGTGTGATCGAACCTGCGGCGGAAGCAAAAGCAATAGTCACGGGTCCATACACCGACAATTTCGCCTCCGTGATCGACGAATTCCTAAAGAACGACGCTATCCTCCAGACACCCCCGCAGCGGAACGACTACGAAATATGCGAACGCCTCCGTGAAGCATTGGTCATTTGCCTTTTGGAAGATGAACAGCGACGTCTAAAGTTGGGTAAGAATGCAGCGGCAGTAGCAGCACAAGCGAATCGTGATGCGACTGAGCAGACAGTTAAATTCCTGACGAATTTATTTTCGCAATAACTGAAGACTAATAACTGAAAACTGATAACCGCCGATGATCTTTGTCTTTTATCTTTTTGGTGCGTTGCTTATTTTCTTAAGCTTTAGGTCGCTGCGCGGTGGGATCGATTATCTAAATTACTTCAAAAAGGAATTGGCGAAACCGGTCCCGCATTTCGCTCCAGTCGTGGCTGTGATCGCGCCGTGCAAAGGATTGGATGCTGGTCTGAAAGAGAATCTTACCGCGTTGCTTGAGCAGGATTATCCAAATTACGAAGTACTCTTTATTGTTGATGACAAAGAAGATTCTGCTGTTGGTGTTTTAGAAGAAGTTTCACGCGAAGCCGCAAAGTACGCAAAGAAAACGAAACTAATCGTCGCGCCGAAAGCCACGGAGTCGGGACAGAAGGTTGAGAATCTTCGGGAAGCGGTCTTGCATATCAGCGAAGGGGCGGAAATCATTGCTTTTGTCGATTCCGATGTGCGAACGGCGAAAGATTGGTTGTTTAACCTGGTTGCGCCTCTTGAAGATGCAACTATTGGTGCAACAACAGGTTACAGATGGTTTATATCCGAGAAACCGACCTTCGCGTCGGAGCTTCGAAGTGCTTGGAACGCGTCGATCGCTTCGGCCTTTGGACCGAATACAAAGGAAAACTTCTGCTGGGGAGGTTCGATGGCAATAAGGCGCGATGCGTTTGAGGAGCTCCAGATACGAGAAAAATGGCGCGGTACACTATCCGATGATCTCACCGTCACGCATGCGATGTTAGACGCAAACCTTTCGATTCATTTCGTACCTGGCGCACTTACACCGAGCATTGGGGATTGCACCCTTCGCGAAATGCTTGAGTTCACCACACGGCAGATGAAGGTAACACGCGTTTACGCGCCAAAGCTTTGGCTCGTTTCGTTTCTCGGTTCCGGCCTTTTTTGCCTAGTCATGACGACCGCACTTCTAATTACTATGGCCGGCCCCCAAAACGGCATCGAGATTTTCATAGCGATCGCGACACTGTTCACGGTGAGCGTTTTGAGCATCTCGAAATCCTGGGTTCGCTTGAACGCCGTTCGTCTGGTCTTAACGGACCACGATGAAGCGCTGCGAAAACAAATCCTCCCGCAGCTCACTTTGTGGATCATTTCGCCTTTCATATTTCTATACAATTGCGTCGCCGCGGTTGTGTCCCGCCGGCTCGTTTGGCGTGGAACAGAGTACGAACTCTTATCCAACACAGAGACGCGGATCATCAAACCGATCTCTCACCAGTGATCGTATCGGATATTTCCTGCATCGAAAAATGATATATTCGACTCGTGACGCGCCCAAATTTATGAAGACTTTTAGGTTATTTTTATTCGGTTCTATCATACTGTTCGCCGTCGCCGAGCTTGTTTTTTCGCAAGCGCCCGCAAAGCCCGCGACGGGTAAGATTCCGGTTATCGTAATTCCCGGGATCACGGGTTCGACGCTTTATAACAAAAAAACCAACAAAGAGGTTTGGTTCAAGCTTACGCGTCCGAAGGACGATGATATACGTCTGCCGATCGGGCCGGATCTTGGGAAAAATAGGGACCTGCTTGAGGCACGCGACATCGTACGCGGTGTTCGAATCGCCAGTTTTTTGCCCGAGATCGAGATATATGAACGGCTTATTTACTTCCTTGAAGTGAACGGAGGCTATAAGGAGGCGGTATGGGAGGACCCTGGCAAAAACGGTCATCAGGATACCTTTTATGTGTTTCCGTATGATTGGCGCCGCGACAATGTGGAGAATGCCCGGCTCCTGGTCAACCGGATCGAAAAGCTGAAGGCCAAGTTGAAAAAGCCGAATCTTAAATTCAACATCGTCGCGCATTCGATGGGTGGGCTGATCGCGCGCTACGCCGCGATGTACGGCGATGTCGACATTCCGCCCGGCGACCCGATCGCTACCTGGGCCGGAGCAAAGCATCTGGACAAAATATTTATGCTTGGCACGCCAAACGATGGTTCGATCCTGGCGTTGCGTGCGAATTTGGGTGGGGCGTCTGTCGCCAGCTTTGTCTCGCTTCCGGCGATCCAAAACTTTACGCGTTACGACGCGTTTACCGCCCCGTCGCTCTTCCAGATGCTGCCGAGCAATGAAGCATTAATGGTATACGACGAGAACTTTAAACGGCTGCCGATAGATATTTACGATCCCAATACATGGGATGAATACGACTGGAGTATCTGGGAGGACCCGGGCTTCGAGCGCGAGTTCAGCGAAGTGGAACAGAAGCTTGCAAAGCCTTATTTCGTTGCAGCGCTTGATCGAGGGAAACGTTTTCAACAGGCACTTCGCTCTGCAACTGGCGCTAAATCTCCGGTATTGTTTTATTTGATCGGCGGTGACTGCAAGGACACTACGAACGCGGCGATCGTGGTCTGGGACGAGCGTCGCGGCCGTTGGGAGACGATCATTCGTCCCAAAGCATTTGTTCGTACCGACGGGACAAAAGTTACTGAAGCCGAGGTCAAGACCAGGCTTAGCGATAAGGGTGATGGCACTGTGACGTTGAAATCGCTGGTGATGAATAGCGTCCCGCCGGAAGAACGCGAGAAATTTATGCCGGTCGCGGGCGGGATGTTTCAATGTGAGGACCATACGAAACTAGTAACCAGCAGCGATATACAGCAAAAACTGTTAGCATTATTGAAATAGTGTAAATCCCCGGTGATCGCGATGATCAAGAATTTCCTCGATAGCGACGAAGAACCGGAACCGAAAGCTTCAGCATCTACGAGCGGTTCGATCCTCTCTGCGGTTCCACCGTTGGATTCGGCCGAGAATACAACGCTCACGGACCGGGAGACGGGAAAGGAAGAGCCATTTGTCCTTTCAGCCGAACCCCCCCGCGAATCGATTGCCGAAACCGCGCGCAAGAGCGGTTTAGCGTACTCCGCGGCCATTGCACTGTTTGCTTCGGTCGCGTTTATGCTGATCATTGGCTGGGGAGCCGATCTTCTTTTTGGCACTTGGCCGTGGGGCACCGTGGCCGGGATTGTATTTGGTTCGATCATTGGATTTGTACAATTTTTTCGGATAACTTCGCGAATATATAACCCCGACCGTAAGATGAAAAACGGCCGAATGCTGCTCTCGCAGGATGATGAGACGAAGTAGTTATCAACATTGTCTTCAGCTTTTGAAATTCCGCTCATTCCTTTGTAAGATTTAAGTTTGCCGATGAGCGGGAAATCCGAACCTTTGGCCCCGCCGACGCACGGCCGGATCCTTTTAATCATGGCGATCTTAGGGGTTCTTGGCTCAATAGCGGGTGCTGCTTTCCGTTCGCTCGAATTTGGTTTCGGCATTTTGATAGGCACCGCACTGGCCTTTGTTAATTACTACTGGCTGCAGTATTCGCTGAGAAAGGTTTTCGCGAATGCCGAAGAGGGCCAAAAGCCAAAGCTCTCGGTCCTGCGGTATGTTTCGCGTTATCTGGCGCTGGCCGCGGTAATTGCTTTTATTTACGTGACCGGCGTGCTGCCGGTAATTCCGGTCATCCTGGGAATGTGCGCGTTCGCTTTTGCGGTTGTGATAGACGGAATTATCAGGATATTTCAAGGTACTGGAGCCCACGCTTCGTAAGGGTAGAGCTTAAACATGTTTCTTTTTGCAGAAGGCGGCGAGCATCACACCCCGCTCATTGTTGATTTCGTGAATCATTATCTGGGTGAATACGTGTACCGCATCCAGATGGCGACCACCCATAAGTGGTGGACGGCATTTTTTTCATATTTCGGCACCACGCCGGAGAAAGTTTTCGGCCATGAATACACGCCGGAGAACGCCATCCCGTGGTACACGGTCATGTTCTTCATCGCGTGCATACTTTCGGTGATCTTGATCTACATTTTGAAGGGAAAGCTCTCCGAAGATGATCCGGGGTCCGGACAGTTGACCCTTGAGGCCGGTTTTCTGGCTATCAAGGACCTTGTCGTCGCAGTCGTAGGAGAGCATGGTTTCAAGTACTTTCCGGTAATTGCGACGTTTGCCGTTCTCGTGCTCATTTCGAATTTGATGGGGTTGTTCCCATTGTTCATGTCGCCGACCGCTTCGGTAAATGTGACATTCGCTCTCTCGATCTCCTCATTCGTGTATTACAACTACGTCGGCATCCACGAGAACGGACTCGTAAGCCATATCGGCCATTTTGCGGGGCCACGGCTTCCGTTGCTGATGATGTTGTTCATCACACCGCTGATCTTTGTCGTCGAGCTTATCAGCAACTTGATCCGTCCTTTTACTCTTGGCGTACGGCTCTTTGCGAATATGTTTGCGGACGAAAAGATCTTTATGGAGATCACAAACCTTTATCCGCCGATCACGCAGATACTGGTACCGTTGGCGCTGACCGGATTGGGAATGTTCGTCGCAGTGGTGCAAACACTTGTATTCACGCTGCTTTCCATGATCTACATCAGCGAGGTTTCACACGTCCACGATGTAGAAGAGGAGGCCGAGCATACGGCCGAGGCAAACCCTGAAACCACCGCAGCGGTAGCTTAGAAAGTTTGGAGTTCCTGCTTTAGCAGGCCCAATTTAGCGGAGATGCCAACTAAAGTTGGAACTCCGAATTAAGGAGTAGTTTTGAAAATTCGCGTTCTATAGCAAACATGCCCGCACGCAGGCGCGCTTGACTCTTGGGGAGTATAAATCAGGCGAATACCGGAAGTGAGGCGAAATAATACCAGCAAGCGATTCTTCGAAACGACACTCCTGAGAAAACCGTAAATACAAACAGGAGAAGGAAAAATGAATAAGTTGAAGTATGCATTCTTTTCGATGCTTGCGCTGGCCCTGACGGCAGCGCCGGCAATGGCGCAGGCGGCTGATAACGCCTTCACGGTTAACTCATCCAAGGCGATCGGTGCCGGCATCGGCTTTGGATTAGCTGCCGGGTTAGCCGGCATCGGACAGGGTTTGGTCGGCTCGCGTGCTGCCGAAGGTGCGGCACGAAATCCGGGCGCAGCAGGAACGGTACAGACCATGATGATCATTGCCTTGGCGCTGATCGAATCGCTCGTGCTGTTCGCACTGCTGATCGCGTTCGTAGTCGTCGGGACGGTAAGCACCGAGGGATAGCATCCGTTTTTGTTTTTGTTTGCGGGACGGGGTGAAATACATCCGCTCCCGCATTTTTGTCTTTAACCAGGTTGTGGGAAAATGGAATGCGAAGCGCAAATAAACTGCAACCTCTTTAGAATATTGGCGTTCTAATTTTCGATGGCAAGCGCACTTACGGCGATGGCACGCTCACTTTCCGGGACGATCATCTCGGAAAAATACAGGCTTGGCGAGCTTCTGAGAAGCGGCGAGCATGGCGATCTGTATGAGGCGCGCCACGTACTGATGGACAAGCCGGTCTGTGTACGCGTGCTGCGCCCTAGCCTTGCCGCTGATTCCGCGAACGTTGAGAGGTTTTTCGAATCGGCAAAGATCGCATCGAAAGTCTCAAACCCTCACGTTCTCGGTATCAACGATTTCGGCACGGACGGGCAGGGGTATGTTTATGCTGTTTTCGAATCGATCGAAGGCAGATCGCTGAAGTCGGTCATTGCCGAGGACGGTACTTTCCCTGTTCACACCGCCGTGGAGACGGCGACCCAGATCGCGGAGGCCCTGGCTGCATCGCATGAGGCAGGACAGGTGCACGGAAATCTTTCAACGGAGAATGTAATGCTCACCGGAACCGATGGCATAGCGGTGAAGGTCATCGAATTCGGCTCGGCGAATCCGCTCATCCAGGAACGTACGGACGCCGCGGATTTCGCCTACCTCGCGCCTGAGATCTGCTCGGGCGTTGATATTCCCGACGAACGAGCCGACATCTATTCGCTGGGCGTGGTCCTATACGAAATGCTTGCCGGTGTGCCGCCGTTCACGGGCGAGAAACCGACGGACGTGATGGTAAAGAATATCGAAGACATCCCGCCGCCGCTCGCCGGTTTTCGCAACGATCTTCCAGAAAGGCTCGAAGCTGTGATCGCAAAGGCACTTTCCAAGAATCCGGACGCACGTCAGCAGACTGCACGGGAGTTCTCCGACGAACTGGCGCTGATCTCGGGGATACTGACCACAACGGCGACGGGAGCCCCGCAGAATAACCTTTGGAAAACCGCCTTCATAGTGTTGGTGGGAATGACGCTGCTAGGAGCTTTTTTGATATATGCGACGTACGTTCGGCGGACCGATCCGGCAACTGCTATGCAGTCGGACGCCAACAGCCTTCCCGTACAGCCTATAAATCCCGCAACCGGAACAGAGGAGCAGACACTCGCCGCGATGCCTGCGCTGACGGCTGATGCCATCGCTAATTCCAATGCATTGCCCGGGACCCTTTCGGGCGGTGACGGATACAATCCCTGGGCGACAGGCGCGCCGCCCCCAGGGGCACCGCTCCCGCCGGGCGGACAGGTCGTCACCATCGATCCCGCGACGGGGAGCCCCTTCATGCCTATGGATGGGGGCGTCGTGCTTGTTCCGGTTCCCGTGAATACTAACGTGAACACAGCGAAGCCGATCCCGACGCCCAAGCCCCCGGCTGTGAATGCGAACGCAGCTCCACAGTCCACGCCTACTCCCCAAACAAATCCGTCGCCCGCAAAAACTCCGCCAAAGGCAACGCCAACGCCCCGAAACCCCGCGAGTCCACCGGCAAACCGGCCCGCGCCGAACGACGATGAGATCGACCGGCTCTAAACGGCAAAATCTATTATCGTTTTAACAGCTAGCAGTAATACCGCGGAAAGAAATATCCGCCGTAGCCAGATCTCATTCATTTTCGTCGCGTAGTGCGCGCCCACGAATGCTCCTGCAAACATTGTTACGGCGAGAATGGCTCCAAGCCGATAATTCACAAGGCCCTGGTAAATGAAAACCGCGGTTGCGATCGACGATGAGAAAACGTTCAGCACTTTGGTTGCGGCGATGGACCCGGCATAGGT
>DATFEW010000145.1:0-3656 GCA_035250805.1 Pyrinomonadaceae bacterium | reverse complement strand
GTGGAGAATGTTTTTGGAGTGTCGCTCAATAATTCGGATAATTTCTTGTCGGTTTTCGAAAGAATCTCGAGGACGCGGGCGGCAGCGTAGGTTGCGTCGTCAAACCCATAAAACCGATCGGCAAAGAAGATATGGCCGCTCATTTCACCCGCGAGGACTGCCCCGGTTTCTTTCATTTTCGCCTTGATGAGCGAGTGTCCGGCCTTCCACATCACGGGCGTTCCGCCGTGTTTTGCTATATCGTCAAAAAGCGTTTGCGAGCATTTTACTTCCGCGATGATCGTGGAGCCCGGCCTTTCCGCCAGGACCGAACGCGAAAGCAGGATCATCAACTCATCGCCCCAAATAATTCGCCCCGTTTCATCAACAATGCCGATGCGGTCGCCGTCGCCATCGAATGCGATGCCGATGTCAGCGTTGTTTTCACGTACGGCGTTGATCAGGTCTATCAAGTTGTCGGCCACGGTCGGGTCCGGATGATGGTTCGGAAAACCTGGATCAGGTTCGATGAAAAGCTTTACCATCTCAACGCCGAGGTTCTCGAATATCGGAACGGCCGTAACCCCGCCCATCCCGTTTCCCGCGTCTATTACCGCCTTTAGTTTTCGCAGGGCGAACGAGACACGCGAAAGAATGTCACTACAGTAATCGCTCAATACGTTTACCGTTTCAGCCAAACCAAGAGACTGGCCGCCCGCTGACGCAGGCGGTTCTGACAGTGCGATCTCCCTGATCTCCTGGATCTGTGATCCGAACAGCGCGTCCTTGCCCAGGCAGATCTTAAAGCCATTGTGATCCGGCGGATTATGAGAACCGGTTATCATCACCCCGCCATCGACGTCCTTCGTAAAAACCGTGTGATACAAAACGGGCGTCGGCACCATTTCGATGAGTAAGCAATCGATGCCAACTTCATTCAAGCCGCGGGCCAGAATGTCACAAAATCGCGGGGAGCTTTCCCGGGCGTCATAGCCGATCGCGATGCGGTATGCTTTGTTTCGCTGAAAAAAGGTACCTAGCGCCCTGGCAAGGATCGCGACCGTCTGATCCGTTAACTGGGAACCGACGACGCCGCGAATGTCGTATTCGCGGAAAATGTGCGGATCTATTTTCATGCTTTCGAAAGATTCTCACGCATCGAGAGCGGAAACACCAAACCGAAGGCTGCCCGATTCAGGATGATCGAGTGCTTTTGGTATACTCATATATTGTTCAGTGGCAACAAAACGCGGTCTTCTCCGCATCGAAACTGCGTTATCTTTCGGTTTTATGAGTCCCTTTAAGAATTTATTCCGCCTGTCTGTTGTTTTGGCCGTGATTCCCGTGCTCGCCGCGATCTCGTATGCCCAAACGCCCACGCCGACACCCTCCGTCGATGTCATAAAGACGTTCGAGGTCCGCTTGCCCGTGACGGTCACGCAAAAGAAAGATCTGATCTCAGGACTGACAAAGGGTGATTTTGCCGTATTCGAGGACGGAGTGCAGCAGGAAGTCACATTTTTCAGTGACGAAAAGACAAACCCGGTCGTTTTCGTCGGCGTCCTGATGGACACGTCGCCGTCGACCGCCGGAAAGCTCGGGTTTTCGAAAGAGGCTGCTAAGAACTTCATCTACACCGTAACGCGGCTCCGAAAGGACAAGGCGGCCTTTATGACCTTTGATCACAACGTTGTCCTGCATCAGGATTTTACGGACAAGCTCGACCTCCTCGACAGCGCGGTCGATAAGATCAAAAAGACCGGCTCGAACACGGCGTTGTACGACGCGGTGTGGCAATTCACAGATGAGAAGCTGCGAAGCGTGCCGGGGCGGCGCGTGATCGTGATCATTACGGACGGTGATGATACGTTCAGCCGCGCTGACCTGAACGATGCTATCGACATCGCGCAGCGAACCGAAACAACCATTTTCGGCATCTCTACCAAAGCGGGGTTTCTGGGAACGGTTCCCGGGGTCGAGGCGGGCACTGTCAAGGACAAAGGCGATCGCTACCTTACGGAGCTTTGCGAAAAGACCGGCGGCGAGGCGTTCTTTACCGGGGACATGATCGAGCTTGAACGTGCCTTCACAAGAATTTCGAAGGAACTGAGATCGCAATATATCATCACGTATCGCCCGGCCAACCAGAATTATGATGGACGTCCGCGTAAGATCGAGGTTCGGTTCACCGATCCGGAAAAGACCAAGAAGTACAAGATCCGTACAAAGGACAGCTACCGGGCGATCCGAGATACGTTGAAATAAGTGTTGATGAAAGCAGTACGAAATATCACTTTGTTGGCGACTGTGATGGGCCTGCTCCTGGCGAGCGTGATCGGCTCACAGTTCGCTGCAGCGCAGACTCAGCCGGCGAAAACCTCGGCGCCGACACCGACGCCTACGCCTCCGATCGAGGAGCAGGAGGGTGTCATAAAGGTCGATACCGAAGCGGTCAACGTGCTGCTGACCGCACAGGATAAGAATCGAAAGCTGCTTTTAACCCTAAAGCCGGCCGATCTTCAGATATTCGAGAATGGTCAGCCGCAGGAGATCTCTTCGTTCGCTCGCCACGTCGACCTCCCCTTGAGCCTCGCCATATTAATAGATACAAGCATGTCGCAGGAGCGAACACTGCCCGAGGAGAAAATGGCGGCGATGTCGTTTCTCGAATCTGTCGTTCGCCCGGAGAAGGATGAGGTTTCGATCATTTCATTTACGGGCGAATCTACCCTCGAACAGGGTATGACGAGCAACATGAGCCGTCTTCGCCGTGCGATAGAGGGCGTCCGGCTTTCGCCGCAGATGGGTTATATTGGCGGCGGGGTCGTGGTGGGAACCCCTCCCATCTCTGGAAATAGTGCATCCGGCGCCACGGCGGTTTGGGACGCAATATGGATTACATCCGAAGAGATCCTTGGCCCGGCTCCGGAGAAAACGCGGCGTGCGATAATCCTGCTTTCGGACGGCGTGAACACCTACGGAAAGAAAAAATTGAATGAGGCCGTTGAGGCGGCACAGAAGGCCGAGGCCGTGATATATGCAATCGGAATCGGTGATAATTTTACCAACGGGGTTGATCGTGGCTCGCTTGACAAAGTTGCCGAGCGAACCGGCGGCCGTGCTTACTTTCCGCGGGATGAGGCTGACCTGCGCAAGGCTTTTCAGCAGATCCAGGAAGAGATGAGGTCGCAGTATATGGTCTCTTACGAGCCGACAAACCCTGCTCTGGACGGCTCATACCGTACGATCGAAATCAAACTTTTAAACCCCGACTTGCAGAAGCAAAAGATCCAGCTGACCCATCGAAAGGGCTACTTCGCAAAGACTCAAAAGAGGAAGTAATTTCTTAGGCGGCAGGGCCCGACGGATCGTTCAACCACCACTGATTACCCCATTTGTCGATAAAGCCGGCAGCACGGCCGTAGCCGCGATCGTCGGGTTCCTGGTTGCCGGTCGCGCCGTTCGTTATGCCCTTTGCGTAGAGTCCGTCCACATCGTTCGTCACGAGGAACATCGCGCAGGGAAACGCCTTCCAAGGCCCGCCCGATTGCCCAAACATGATCGTTCCTCCGTTGATGGAGTATTCAGCGTGCATAAGCTCGCCATCTTCATGATCGACCCTTAGCTTTTTTTCAGCGCCAAAGACCGTCTCTATGAAATTGATAAAGCCATCCGCG
>DATFEW010000129.1:0-3352 GCA_035250805.1 Pyrinomonadaceae bacterium | reverse complement strand
CGCGGCAAGATGAAACACGGTGTCAGGTTGATACTCGTTCAGAATTCGCTCAACAAGCGAGATATTCTCAACCGACCCGGTGACAACGGTCACCTTCTCCCGGAGCCCAAGAACGTCAAGGGAATTTGGCGAAACGCGGTCGCGCTCGAGGCAAATAACTGTCGAGCCATGCGACAGCACCAGTCGAGAGAGATTAGCACCGAGAAAGCCTGCACCCCCCGTAATAAAGACGGTGCGGCCATTCCAAAACGATTCTGTGTTCTTATCGATCACCAGGTTTTCCAGGGAGCGCCGGTGCTCCAGAGTTCATTAAGCTCGATATTGTCCTTGAACGTGTCCATGCATTTCCAGAACCCGTCGTGCCGATACGCCATCAATTCACCCGCCGCGGCAAGCTGCTCAAATGGTTCGCGTTCCAAAATGGACCCCTCGTCCAGATAGTCGAAGACGCTTCTGTTGAAAACGAAAAACCCGCCGTTCACCCATTCGTTCAGCAAAGGCTTCTCACGAAAACTAGTAACGGCCCCCTCACCGTCCAGGTCGAGCATGCCGAAGCTGGAGATAGGATTTACTGCCGTCAGTGTCGCGATCTTGCCGTGTCGTCGATGAAATTCCAGGAGCTTTTGAAGATCGATGTTCGCCAGGCCGTCTCCATATGTAACGCAGAAAACCGGCTCGTCCAGCACGGGTTCGATTCGTTTAATACGCCCGCCGGTATTCGTGTCGGTCCCGGTATCGATCAGATCGACCTGCCAGCCCTCTGACGATGCGATCGGCCCCTGCGGCTGGCCGAGCGACGCAGCTACCGGCTGTCCGAAGTAGTCCTCAAACGCGTTTGAAAGAAACCCAAGGCACAATACAAATTCATTCAAACCAAACTGAGCATAGCTCTTGCATATGTGCCAGATGATCGGGTTTTTCCCTATCTTGAGAAGGCCCTTGGGAACGGCGGTCCCGAGATCATTGAGCCTGGTTCCCCGGCCTCCGCAGAGAATGATCGTCTTCATTCAGATTTGTTTGTTCGCTCCCAGAGCTTTGCATACTTGAGAAAGACCCCATACGAGGTGAACATCGCGATCATAAGGCCTTGAATACCATCGCGAAACCCTTGTTTGATGAGGAAAGGCCGCAGGAAACCGGCAACCGTGCGGGTGAAGATCTGGAACGCACCGGTCGTCTTGCCCTGTTTCGACAGAGCGTCGGCGGCGAGCGATGTATAAGAGTCGATCGTGCGGTGGTGTTCGCTAAGATCGCGTTTTGTATAGTGAAGCAATTCTCCGCGAAGCGTTTCTACGCGTCCTTTCACTCGCGCAGTTTCGTGCGGAGCGACACCGTCCCAAAAGCTCGCTGATTTTCGATAAAGCCGCATTTGATAGTCGGGATACCAGCCGGAATGCTTTATCCAGCGCCCCGCGTACCATGTCCTGCGCGCAAATCTAAAACCATCGGGCAGATCTGCTTCCTGTCGCGATCTGAGATCTGCGATCGCGTCGCGCAACTCGTCCGTTACCCGCTCGTCGGCATCGATCCACAGGATCCAGTCACCGGTCGTTCGGCTGTCTGCAAATTCGTGCTTGTCACGATAACCGCGAAATTCGTGGTCAAAGATCTTTGGGGTAAACTTAAGGGCGATCTCTTTGGTTCTATCGGTCGAGGCCGAATCTACAATAACGATCTCGTCCACGAATGAGATCGATTCGCACAGCTCCCCGATATTCGACTCCTCGTTGAAAACGATGATGCTGGCCGAGATTTTCACAAGGGAAATTCTCGCAGGTTTGCCCCCAAACTAAAAGCAGGTCGATCCTTTTACCGACCGGCCTATTCGTTATCTTTGGCGGGCGAATTGACCACAATGTTGTTATGACGGAGCGTGGTAGAGGTCGCACGCTGGAGGTCGGCCACAGCCTTGCTGTAGTCGGTCTCAGCCCTTATTTCTGCGTTGCGGGCATTTGCAAGCGCGTTTTCGCGTTGAAACAGGATGAATTGGGTTGAGCGTCCCGAATCGTAAAGCCGTCTCTCACCTTCAAGCTGGATCTCAGCATTCACCCTCGCACGTCTGGCGGCCAGAACACGCTGGCGCGCGGTCTCAACCGCCTGGACCGCATTTCGGACCTCAACGATGACTACCTGCTCCTGTGCTCGGATCTGCGTATCGATCTGGTGCTTTTGGACCTCGGCACCTGCAAGGTTCGCCTTCGCTGTCCGATTTCGAAGCGGGAATGAGATCGTAACGCCGACGGAGTAGTTTGGAGCATCGCTGCGGAACATATTAGACATCGACCGACCGAAACCACCGAACAAGAATTCGGGACGTGGAGGGATCACTATAGCCGGATTCGGTATCGGCGCCAGACCAATCGTAGGAAGCACGCGAACCTCATTAATGCCATTCAAGAGGGCCAAATCACCTTGTGATATGAAAAGGTTGGTGTTTATCGCCTCATTCGTCCCGCCCTGCGCAAAGCCATCCAGCGAAAAGGTTGTGTTCAGGTCGATCCGCGGTTTAGTCTGATTTCTAAAATAGTCGATATCGATCTTATTGATGTCCTGCGCGAACTTTAATCGTCGGAGCTCGTTCCGATTATCCATCGCCTCCTTTATCGCTTCATCCATGCTTATGGGTGCTGCGGAAAGGGCCGGCTCGTCAGTCGGAACCCACGCCTCGGCCCACTCGGAAGCAACGGCGTCGCGCAGGACAAGCTGCTTCAACGCATTTTCCGCGATCGAAACCTGTTGAGTTGCTAGGAGGACATCGCTTTCACGATTTGCCAACTCGGTCGCAACCTCGGCACGTGCCAGCGGGGCGGCGGCCCCGGCGGCGATCCGTGCCTCGACCTGCCGCAGGTTCTCCTGTGCGAGATTCAGGTTCGCAACACGATTTTGTTGATCCCGGAGTGCGAACACCAGGTCCCAATAGGCTCGCTGAACCCGGGTGATCGTATCGATGGCCTGCGTACGAAAATCGGCGTCCGTCTGCTCAAGCCTTCGCTGCGCAATGCGAAGATTCCGCCGAGTATTATCCACCTTCAGATTTCGAAGAAGCGGCTGTGTGTAGCGGAAACCGAGACTTGAGGAATAGACTGCGCTCGTACCCGCGGCAAGCGGCGATCCGGAACTTACCTGCGCTTGAGTGAATGCATTTTCGGTCCTGAAGTTATTAAAGAAAGCCGTATAATTGCCGCCCGTCCGCAGGAGTTGATCCACGCTGGCGTTTGCGGTGAAATCACTTGTCGCGGTCGAGCCGGTGGTTGAGTTTCGCGTGTAGGTTGGGACGACGGTAAACACGGGATCGTACGAACCAAGGATCGACCGGATCTGTGTTTCCTGAAATCGAACGTCATCGCGTGTA
>DATFEW010000123.1:0-6020 GCA_035250805.1 Pyrinomonadaceae bacterium | reverse complement strand
CCATTTCTGCGCGGACGATAGCAGCATTTTCATAATGCGAACCCGCGGGGATCGTAACGCCGTCGGCAATGATCGTTCGATAGAGGTTAACGTCCGGTTCCACCGTAACGTCATCCCACAAGACGGAGTCGCGCAATCCCGCCGATGAGTCGATCAAGCAGTCCGAACCGATATGTACGTTTGAGCCGTTCAGCATTGCCAAACTGATATCGAGATATCTTGGTATCGTCGAAAGTTCGTACCAATCTGCGTCGGAGACATGAGCAACGATTTTCTCGCCGTTCGCGATCGCGGGCAGATAGAACGACGGGACGATGTCCGAATAGACGCCTTTAGGAATGTAATCGAAAGCCTCGGGCTCCAGGATATGTATCCCGGTAAACATCAGCGGCACGGCAGGGTCATGCTCCGTATCGCGAATCTCCTCTTTAGAAAAAGGACGTGCAAAATCGCCAAAGCCGGTAACGCGGCCGTTGTCGTTCTCGACCATGGTAAACCGCTCACGCTTCACGTTCGGCTTCAGGACCATCGTCGCGATACCGCCGCCCACCCGGTGAGCCTCGACTGCCGCGGCAATGTCGATATCGGTGATTATCTTTCCGTTGACTATCAGAAACGGTTCGTTACCGAGCAGATGCCGGGCGTTATCCAGGGCCCCTGAAGTGCCGAGGATCTTCGGAGATTCGGTCGTGTACTCGATGTTGACGCCATACCTCGAGCCATCCCCCAACGCACGTTTGACCGAATCAGGTTGGTGGTGAAGATTGACGATGACGTCCCGAAAATCGAAACGCGATAGGTATTCCGCCACGTATCCGACCAACGGCTTTCCCAAAAAGGGGATCGCTGGTTTCGTTCGGTCGATCGTTAAAGGAAAAAGCCGCGTACCAAAGCCCGCGGCGAGAATGAATGCTTTCATCTATTGAGAATTCGGTCGCCCTCGATCGAATTAAGGTTAACGTAAAGTCCGTTCAATTCCAACCGTTGACAGTTTTCGATTTAGCTGTTTAGTTCTGTTACTATCTCCGCGGACTTCCGCCTATGAAGAAAAATGACCGTAAAGAGATATTCGGCTGGATGCTGTATGACTGGGCAAATTCAGCATTCTTCACGACGATCGTTGGCGTGCTGGTCGGGCCATACCTGCTCGGACTGGCCCAAAAGGCGGTCGGCGAGGACGGCGTCATTCTCGACCTCGGTCTCTTTAATGTCACTCCCAAGGGATTACCGGCATTTTGCACGGCGATCGCCGTTGCCTCTCTCGTTATGTTCCTGCCGCTCTTGGGAGCAATAGCCGATTACACACATCTCAAGAAGCTTCTGATGGCGGTGTTTTGTTATATCGGTGTCATCGCTGCGGCGCTGCTTTTCTTTGTAACGGAATCCTATGTTGCGTGCAGTGTTTTGTTCATTATTTCAACGATGACCTTCGCGGCCGCAAACGTCTTTTACAATGCGTTCCTGATCGACATAACAACAGAGGACATGCGGGACAAGGTATCGAGTTATGGATACGGGCTGGGTTACCTGAGCGGCTTTATCATGCTCGTCCTTAATCTGATCTTTATTTCCAATGCCGAGTCGCTCGGCTTTTCAACAGCGGAAGCGGTTCGAATTTGCTTTCTCGCCGCAGCCCTATGGTGGGGTGTGTTCGCTATTGGCACGTTCTATCTGCTGAGATCGCGAGGAGCAGTAAAACACGTTCCCGCGGACCAAAACATTGTCACTGTAGGTTTTGCAGAGCTTTGGCAGACGCTAAAAGAACTTCGCCGGCTTCGCTATACGATGCTCTTTCTGATCGCTTATCTTTTCTATAACGACGGCATTCAAACCGTGATCCTGCAGTCCTCCGTCTTTATTTCCTACGAGCTTTTTACGTCCAAGGGGCTCGAAAACGACAATGCCTTCCTAATAACTATGTTTGCCGTGGCTCAGATCTCGGCGTTCGCGGGTGCGTTGATCTTTGAGCGGATCGCGAGACGCCTAGGTGCAAAGAGCACGATAATGGTTTCGCTGTTTATTTGGTGCGCGATCGTCATATACGGGTTCGCGCTTTTCGAGAGCAAGACACAGGCCTACATCATGGGTGGTGTGATCGGAATGGTATTGGGCGCCGCCCAGGCACTATCCCGTTCGCTCTACTCACAGATGATCCCTGCAGGACGTGAGTCCGCATTTTTTGGTTTGTACGAAATTTCGGAAAAGGGCACCTCGTGGATGGGCCAGTTGATGTTCACGATCATTGTCGGTGCAACCGGATCATTTCGTTACGCGATACTTGGTTTGATCGTGTTCTTTGTTGTCGGAAGCGTTCTTTTGTTTTTTACGAATACTGAACGTGCGGTCCACGAGGCGGGCAACCTCACGCCGGAAGAAGCAGCCGGTCGCTAACGTCTTTTGTTACGCGAAATCCTATCGTTTATAATTTTTGTGTTCTTTCTAATACTTCAAAATGGACGGCCCGCAATCGTGACGCAAATCTCAGAAGGAAGGATCGTAACAATTTTTGGCGGTTCGAAATGCGGCCATGATTCGCCGGAGTATCGCGAGGCCCGCGAGATGGGGCGACTGCTTGCGGAGGCTGGCTTTACGATCTGCACGGGCGGATATCTCGGGATCATGGAGGCGGCTTCACGCGGGGCTCGCGAGGCAGGCGGTCGCGTTTTCGGGATCGTGATGAACCAGTTCAAGAGTGAACCGAACCGTTATCTTACCGATAAGGTCGCAACGAATCATTTTTACGATCGTCTCCAAAATCTTATAACGCGTTCGGTAGGGTTCGTCGCTTTCAAGGGCGGAATGGGAACGGTCACCGAAGTATCACTCGTTTGGAACAAGCTTCAAACACGTGTTCTGGAACGGCGGCCGATCGTATTGATCGGCGACTGCTGGAAAGGCGTCGTTGCCGCATGGCAGGAGAATCTTGTTGTTTCTGCTGACGATGTTGCGCTACTTTCCTTCGCGGATGATGCCGAGCAGGCTTGCCGGATCATCGTCGAGAAGTCAAAAGGGGTAGTTGTATGAATTGTCCCAACTGTTCGCTTGAAGTCGGCCCCAATGCGCGGTTCTGCGGCTCATGCGGTGCGACCATTGATCCAAATGCTGCCGCTCAGGGCGTTATAGCTTCGGTGCCCCAGCCGGCCCAGGTTCAGCCCCAACAAGCTTCGGCAATTCCAACGCCGCAACAGGGTTCGGTCCAACAAGCACCACCGCCCAACACACAACAAGCGCCCCCACCGCAATACGCTGCCGGTGAAACATTCCACCTTGACGCGGACGGGCGCGGCCAGGGCAGTGGATACACGTGGCAAATCGATTACCAGGGGGCATTTGCACTCGCTACTGTGCAGCTTCAACCCGAACAATCGATATCTGCGGAGTCGGGCGCGATGGTTTCGATGTCGGCGAACGTTCATCTTCACGCGGAGATGAAAGGCGGTATTGTCGGTGCCCTAAAGCGTGCCGCCGGCGGTGAATCAGCGTTCGTATCGACATTTACTGCACAGGGCGCACCGGGCGAAGTCACCCTTGCACCCGGTTCTCCGGGGGATATAGTCGGCATTGAAATGCAGAACCAGGATTTTATGGTTCAAGCAAGTTCTTATCTCGCCGGCGATACGAACCTCGCGATCGAAACTAAGTTCGGCGGAAGGAAATCGTACTTCGGCAGTGAGGGGCTTTTTGTTCTCCGGGTAACGGGAACGGGATTACTCCTCGTTTCGTCGTTCGGAACGATCCACCGAAAAACGCTTCGGCCAAGCGAGAGATACATCATCGATACCGGGCACTTAGTCGCTTGGGAAGGCCACATGCAATACAACCTCAAGAAGGCGTCGAGCAGCGGTTACTTCCGCAGTCTGATGAGCGGCGAAGGACTCGTGTCAGAATTCATCGGCCCCGGTGAGATCCTCATTCAAACGCGCAATCTTGCAGCATTCGCAGGACTGCTGAAACCGTTCTTCCCATCTCAGAGTTAGTGCCAACAACGTGCCGGTCCAAAAAGAAACTCGTCTAAACTGCCGTGCCGTCTCGCGTGGGATCGCGATCGGGACAGCAGTTTGTCTGTACGGAACCAGAAGGCAGTTCTTTCGACATACGATCTCTCCAGAGAATATCGAACCAGAGTTGAACCGGCTCGACGCTGCGTTCGCATCAGCGCGCGACGCGATACAAAGTGACATCGACCGGTCGGAAAGGGACTCTCGAAGCGCCGCCTCTGAAATTCTTGACAGTCACCTGCTTATACTCGACGATCCGTCGATACGAGCCAAAGTAGTTGAAACGATCAGGACTGTACTGGTCAACTCTGAATCGGCCGTTTATGACGTATTCGAAGAATACACCTCTCGATTTCGGACCAGTCCGGATCAGGCTTTGCGGGAGAGAGCTCTCGACGTAGAAGATGTGTGTGATCGCCTGTTGGCGGCTTTAATGCCCGAAGTCCAGACCGTAACAGTCGCCCCAAATTCAATCCTGATCGCGAAGGAGATCCGGCCCTCGTCCTTATTGGAAGTTCTGGACAGCGGCGTGATCGGGTTGGCTGCCGAGACTGGCGGATGGACCTCACATACTTCGATCCTAGCGCGTGAGGCAAAAATTCCTGCGGTGTCGGGGATTGCGAAGATCGGCAAAAGGATACGCGACGGCCAGAGCGTAATAGTTGACGGTTTCACTGGTCAGGTCGTCATCGATCCGACTGATGGAACGATCGACTCCTATAGTTCCCGGGCGTCGTCACCCCACGCCGATCTTGCCTCGACTGATCGCAGTCAGGGCCCGCTCACGACACTCGATGGCCTTGAGATAACCATTCGAACCAATATAGTATCCGTGAAATCCTATGCTTTCGCCGCCGAAAATGGGGCTCAGGGAATCGGCCTGTTCCGATCAGAATCACTCATAGGTAAATTCAAGCGTATTCCGACCGAGGACGAGCAAACCGCGGAGTACGTCGCATTTGCCGACGCCACCGGAAATGACGGAGTCAGAATACGCACCTTCGATATCGACGCAGACCAGTTGATAAACGCCGACACTCGTCAAAAAAACCCAGCCCTGGGTTTGCGCGCCATCCGGCTCGGGATGAAAAACCCGGATATTTTGATACCCCAGATCCGGGCCCTTCTGCGAGCCTCGTGGCAACGCGAGGTGGGCATTATTGTTCCAATGGTCACGGGGCCCTCCGAGATCTCGGCCGTAAGGCAGATCATCGAAAAAGAATCAGAGCAGCTCTCTTCGAACGGAATTCCTATTGGTTCACCCGCAGTGGGAGCCATGATCGAGATACCATCGGCGGTGTTGGTCGCCGACCAGTTGGTGGAAGCCTGCGATTTCGTCTGTTTGGGCACCAATGATCTCGCCCAGTACCTCCTGGCTGCAGACCGCGATAACGAGTCGGTGTCAACCTGGTTCCGCACACTCCATCCGGCAATGATCAGAGCGGTTTCGAACGTGATCAACTCCGCTTCGAAGGGATCGAAGCCATTGACCGTTTGCGGTGAAATGGCGGGCTCACCGTTTTATGTGCCGGTCTTGATCGGTCTGGGCGCGAACGAATTGAGCATGAATCCGGGCTCGATCGAAGCCGTTTCAAGGGTTGTCGCGGGCATTGCATTTGAGGAAGCGCGGCAGCTTGTATCCGAAATCGAAAACCTTTCCACGGCAGACGAGATCGAGTCCCTGGTCAAAGGTACCGCGCAGGATAAATGGGGGCATTTGTTTCCGGCCGGGTTTCTCGACCTACATACTCATTGACTTCATTTTGTTTGTTGTTCAACATTTTTTTGCTATAATTAATAAGCCAAGCAGTTGGACGTGCCGGGCGGTCGCTTCTCGAAAGAGGAGAGGAAAGTCCGAACACCAAAGGGCAGCGAGCCGGATAACTTCCGGGCGCCCGTGAATAACGGGTGACGACAAGTGCAACAGAGAACAGTCCAGCCTCTTTCGAGAGGTGATGGGTGAAACGGTGAGGTAAGAGCTCACCGGCGCGGGTGGTAACACTCGCGGCCGGGTAAACTCCT
>DATFEW010000097.1:0-3855 GCA_035250805.1 Pyrinomonadaceae bacterium | reverse complement strand
CAGAGATCCCGGAAACATTTCCCGTACGTAGTGCGAAGCGGCAAATCGATTACGATTGGGCCACGATCAGCGGCGAAAAATATTTGCTGCCTCTGAGTTCGGACGTTCGTCTTACTGCACGCGAAACGAAATCGATGCTTGAAACGCGCAACGTGATCCGGTTTAAGGATTATCAAAAGTACGGAACCGATGTGACGATTGTTGAGGAAGACACCTTGCCTGCTAAGGACGAGAAGCCTTGATCGATCTGATCTACACTACGCATGAAAAACTGGCACTTGCGATTTGCGCTGGGAGTACTTTGGCTTATCCTCGTGTCTGGCGCATTCGCGCAGGTCGCGCCTCCCAAAGAAGAAGATAAACGGAAGGCCCACTTGATAGAACTCATCTCACTCGACGACACCATTAAACTCGATATACGCTACGCCACGGAAAATAATTTCATGGGTAGGAAAGTGTATCCCGAGGCGCGTGCTTTCATGCAGAAACCTGCGGCAAAGGCTATCGTGCGCGTACATAAAAAGTTGAAAAAACAGGGGCTCGGGCTTGTGATCTACGATGGCTACCGCCCGTGGACGATCACGAAATTGTTTTGGGACACGGTCGCGCCGGGACAGCGTAAGTTCGTGGCGGATCCTGCGAAGGGATCGAAGCACAACCGCGGCTGCGCCGTAGACCTAGGCATATTTGATCTCAAGACAGGGGCTGCGGTCCCTATGCCTTCGGGATATGACGAATTTACCGAACGAGCTTCCCCGAACTACAAAGGCGGTACCGAAGAGGAGCGACGCAACCGCGACCTGCTCCGTTCACTAATGGAAGCCGAGGGCTACACCGTCAACCCTGACGAATGGTGGCACTTCGATTACAAGGATTGGGAGAAGTACGCGATCTACGATATTTCGTTCGCGGAAGCGGCAAACGGAAGTAAAAAGTAAAAACCAGACGGAGCCGGACGTAAAAAGTAAAAAGGTAAAAGGCAGAATCGGGCGAATCACTGCCAAGTTTTCCTTTTTTCTTTTTACTTTAACTTACTCGGCGGGAGCCGGAGTCGCTCTTGGCTGAACCGCTTCGATTTGCAAAACGATATCGATATTGTCAGCCACGACGGGCGTGCTTGTGCCGGGAATATTCCCTCCCCAATTCACACCATAGTCGCGTCGGTTTACAGTTGTTGCTGCGGTGATCCCCATCCGTGGCCCGCTTCGCTGGCCGCCCGGCAGAAATCCCGTGAGATTGAAGGGGATCGTAACTGATTTTGTAACGCCTTTCATTGTGAAATCGCCGGTTACGGCCCAGCCATCCCCTTTCTTTTCGACCTTGGTGCTCTTGAAGGTCAAGTCCGGATATTTTTCAACTTCAAAAAAATCGGCCGTGCGGAGATGGTTGTCGCGGTTAACAACCCCTGTATCGATACTCGCGACCTTGGCAGTGAACGTTACCGAAGATTTTGACGGATCTTTCGCGTCGTAGTTGATCGTGCCGGTGAAGTCGCGAAAGAATCCCGGAATTTCAATCAGTCCATTGTGCTTTACCTTGAACGCGATGACCGAATGGTTCTTGTCAAAGTTGTATGTGCCGGATTCGCCGGTCTGGATAGGGAACCGTTCTTCGAAAGGACGGTTCACGGCGTTGGTGCTGCTGCCATAAAATACGGCAAATGCAAATACCGCGACGCTGATCCCAAAAACCGCTCGTTTCATTTTCTTAATCTCCTGAAGAGTAATCTGAAAATATGGCAGGCGAATTACCGTTTCAATGAGGCGGCACACGCCGATGAATCCTGTTGGGTTCGTCTGTTAATATACAGCAATATGAATCAACCAGAGAAATCAGAATACGGCGAATACTATGACCGCTACATTTCGCAGGTGGCGAACGAAAATGTAACAGAGGTACTAGCCCAGCAGCCCGCGAAACTCAAGGAGCTGTTTGCTTCCGTTGAAGAAGATCGCGGAACGTTCGTCTACGCCGACGGTAAATGGACGCTGAAGGAAGTACTCAGCCATTTGATCGATGGAGAGCGTATCTTCGCATATCGCATGCTGCGTATTTCGCGTGGTGACGAAACACCGATCGAAGGTTTTGAACAGGACGGTTATATCGAGAATTCGAATGCAAATAACCGCACTTTTGCTGAGCTGCTGGACGAATTTGATCTGCAGAGAAGGTCGAATTTGCTGCTCATAAACAACCTGTCGGACGAGGCGAGCAGGCGTCTGGGAACGGCAAGCGGTTTCCCGGTTTCAGTCCGTGCGTTGGTTTACATTTCAGCCGGCCACGTGCGGCATCACACTGCCATCCTCAAAGAACGCTACGCGCTTTAAATGAAGTTCGATGTTATCGTCATCGGAGGCGGAGCGGCCGGGCTAATGTGCGCGATCGAGGCTGGTAAGCGGGGCAGGCGAACTCTTGTAATCGAATACAACGCCCAGGTCGGCCGCAAGATCATCATTTCGGGTGGCGGCCGATGTAATTTCACGAACGTTCATACGGCGCCCGAAAATTTCATTTCGCAAAACCCGCACTTCGCCAGATCGGCACTTTCACGATATTCGCCGCAGGATTTTATCGAACTTGTAAAGCGGCATCGTATCGAATATTACGAAAAGAAACTTGGCCAACTCTTTTGCCGCGAGCGGTCTAATTCGATCGTCGAAATGCTGCTGGAAGAGTGTCGAAAGGCAAAGGTGAAGGTCATGACTAGCTGCTCTGTCATATCTGTTGAGAAGAACGAAAAGTTTTCGGTCGAAACCTCCCATGGCACGTTCGTATGCAAGAGCCTTGTGATCGCGAGCGGCGGACTTTCATTCCCGAAGATCGGCGCGACCAATTTTGGCTACACAATCGCGAGGCTATTTGGGTTGAAGATCGTGCAGACGCGCCCGTCGCTCGTCGCCCTTGTCGCCGAGGGACGCGAACGCTTTCCGGCAGTCGCTGGCGTATCGGTTGATGCCTCGGTTACGGCCGGCGGGCATACTTTTCGCGAGAATATTCTTTTCACGCACCGTGGGCTGTCGGGCCCCGCGATTCTGCAAGCGTCGAACTATTGGAAGCACGACGAGCCTTTTTCGACCGATCTGTTGCCTGAAATCGACGCACGACAATTGCTGAATAACCCGAAAGACAAGAAAAAGCTCGGGAACGTTTTGTCGGAGATCCTGCCTCAACGCGTTGTCGATCTAATTCTTGAAGACGACGTCCGTAACAGGCCGATGAACCAGATAGGAAATGCTCAGCTTGAAAGGATCGCCCAGCTTCTAAATGGGTGGCAACTGAAATTTATCGATACCGAGGGCTGGGACAAAGCTGAAGTGACGCTTGGAGGCGTTTCAACCGACGAGCTCTCGTCGCAAACAATGGGATCAAAACGAGTTCCAGGGCTTTACTTCATCGGCGAGGTTGTCGACGTTACAGGATGGCTCGGCGGCTACAATTTTCAATGGGCCTGGGCTTCCGGATTTGCCGCGGGAAAAGCGATCTAGCTTTTTCTGAAGTCTCCGATGTCCAAACCGAAAGCCTCCTTCACATGCTCTTCCTGCGCCGCATTCACATTTCGTAAGTTTTCCAGTCTGCGTTCGGTTTTCTTAATGTGCGTCTTTGCGCGTTCGGCCATGTGCTTCAAGATATCGCGGCCTTCGGAATTCTCGGCTTCTACCCTCCTATATAAATCGTATAGCTCGGATTCCTGGGATCTGGCTTTTTCCTCCTCAAGCTCTTTAAACCGCTTTCGCATCTGCGCTATCTGGCGGATCGCCCGAATAAGTTCATCGCTTACAGTTCCGCCCTGCACGGCCTCGGGGCTGAGCCGAAGATCGTTGGAAAGCTTTTTAAGCTTCACCTGGTCGCCCGACG
>DATFEW010000088.1:0-3112 GCA_035250805.1 Pyrinomonadaceae bacterium | reverse complement strand
CATTCAAAAGCTTCAAATGCGCGCATAGAGCTCGCAGTTGAAAACGGGGAGGTCGCGCTTCGGGTATTGGACAACGGCGTTGGATTTGATCCGGCGGATCCGAAACCCTCTAGCGGCGGTCACGGCATCACAGGAATGCGGAAGCGAGTTGAACAATTAGGCGGAAAACTCCAGATCATCTCGGAACCGGGCACCGGAACAACCATCGCACTCTCGTTGCCGTTGCAGGAGCAGGCCAGTAGATAACGGCGGCCACCCGTTTGGGTGGTTTCTCGGCCGCCCTTCGCCGCTAGAATATGTTTTACGGTTCCAGGCTTAGATATTGCTAAAACCGTAATACGCAAATGCTCGATAAGGAAATTACCTCACACTCAGTCGCTAATATGAATGAGACCGGACCCAATGGAGTTATCCGTACCGCGATCGTTGAGGACATGCGCGACATTCGTGAAGGGCTTGGGATGCTGATCAACTTCACTGAAGGATTCGAGCTGACCGGCAATTATCGGTCGATGGAAGAGGCTATTCCGAGGATCAAGGGGAATGTGCCCGATGTACTACTGAGCGATATCGGTCTTCCGGGTATGAACGGGATTGAAGGAGTTCGGATCCTGAAAGAACTCTATCCGGGAATGACCGTCCTCATGATAACCGTCTACGACGACGACGAACGTATCTTCGACGCCCTCTGCGCCGGAGCGACGGGATATCTTTTGAAGCGAACCTCGCCGGCGAAACTCCTTGAAAACATACGAGAAGCCGTCTCAGGCGGGGCGCCGATGTCGCCCGAGGTTGCCGCGCGGGTCATCAAACTGTTTCGCGAGGTCCGGCCTCCTGAGAAGGTCGATCACGACCTTACGCCGCACGAAACACGCCTGCTTAAGCTTCTTGTAGAGGGCCACAACTACACCACCGCCGCAGTCGCACTTGGCGTCAGCTATAACACGATCAAATTTCACATGCGGCACATCTACGAAAAACTGCAGGTTCATTCCAAAAGCGAAGCTGTCGCCAAGGCACTTCAGGATCGGATCGTCTAACACTACCCATTCGGATAGTGTCTTTATCCCTCGCTAAGTCCATCTTGTTTCTCGCAAAGATCAAGAGAAAAAAAGAGACGGCTACATATGGGGCGCATCTTTCCAAAAGTCAATTCCTACCGCTGCTCAGCGCCATCCACACGGGTGGCGTTTCTGTTTTTCTGATCCGTTAACATTCGGCCCGATCGGATCTTGAAAGGTTCGGTGTCCAGATCAAGATAAGGAGAATTCAAATGGGAGCAACAGCGAATGGAATAAAGTCAGGATGGAGATGCTGCGACCGGTGCAATGGCTTATACCTTGACGGCGGCGGGGGCTCTTGTGTCGGCGGAAACTCTCACACGACCGCGGTAAACGGAGGCGGTGGCGTTTCGGAGGGGACGGTCCCAGGCTGGCAGAGCAACTGGCGCCTTTGCAAGAAATGCGGAAGCCTGTTCTACTACGGCAACCCGACGAACGGAGTGTGTTTCAAAGGCGGAGCGCACGATTATGAAAATACAAAAGGGTACAGTCTGGAAATGCGCACAACAAAGGCCGCTACAGGTTTCCCGCCGTACTTCACCATGTGGCGATGGTGCCACAACTGCGAAAGCTTTTTCTATGGCGGCGCCTCAAAAATGGGCAGCTGCCCGAAAGGTGGGTCGCACGACGCATCGAAGAGCAACTATTATTCGATCCATTACTTTTACTAACGGCCCGTTCAAAAAGGCGAGCATTCCGATACCGCATCGAGTAAGTCTTAGAAATGACTTTCAAAAACGCCATCCACACGGGTAGCGATTTTGCTTTTCGGAAAGTGGCAATCTCGTGCTGGATCGCACCTTAAGTTTCGGGCGGTCGCAAAAAAATTCGGGCCTAGACCTAGAAAAGGAGCAAACAAATGAAGTTCGGAAGCTTTTTCAAAACTTGCACGCACATATTTCTCGCTTTTGTGTTGACCGCGATCATACAGCCAAGCCATCTTTCGGCTCAATCGGTCAGTTGTGGAATCACGGAAGTTACATTTGCGCCGGCCCAAACGGGTCATGGGCATCCCTCGATCAGCAATGATGGAACACTCGTAGCTTTCTGGTCTCAGTCCGATCTCTCGGGAGATAATCCGGATCTCAATGCCGAACTCTTCCTTTACAACTCAACGACGGGCGTGACAGAGCAGTTGACAAACACGACCGGTGGAGCAAATTTTTCACCCATCATCAGTGGGGACGGCAAGAAAATAGCGTTCGTTTCGCAACAAGACTTTGAGGGCGGAAATCCAGACGGCAGCACTGAACTGTTTTTATTTGATCTCGATAGTTCTGCCGTAACCCAACTTACATTCGGCACTATCGGGAATGTTCTCGAGTCTATCGACGACATGGGCGAGACCATCTCATTCTATTCGTGGGACAATTACACCGGAAACAATGCTGACAATACGATCGAGATATTCGTAAAAAAGATTTCCACCAACCAGATCATTCAGGTTACGACTTCGAACAGTGGGGGCTTCGCCCACGGCGGTTCCGATGTTAGCGGCAATGGAGAAATGCTCGCCTTTGGGTCGCATCTGAATCTGACCGGCACAGATCCCGACGGAAAGTATGACGTGTTCATATACGACATCGCCGCCGCCACGCTTTCGCAGCTAAGCCCTCTAGGCGATCAGGCGATCCCGGGAACCTGGAATGCGGACGGTACTCGTTACGTTTTCTATTCCAATGGCTATGCAACTGGGTGGGGTGCCCCTAACCCAGAAGCGAATTTTGAACTGTTTCTCTTTAATGCTTCGAACGGTAGCGTTCAGATGCTGACCAATACGGGGTCTGGTGTATACAACACTACGGGGACAATAAGCAGTGACGGAAACAGGATCTCATTTATTTCAACGCATGACTGGACCGGTGGAAACCCTGATCTCCTGCCCGAGGTTTTCCTGCTCGACCTGGTCTCCGGCGTAACTACCCAGGTTACCGACACTGATAATTACGAGATCCAGAAACCGACAATTAGCGGGAATGGCCAAAAGATCGCCTTCGTGTCGAATCAGTTTGCGGAACTGGGCAATGCCGACGCCAGCTATGAAATATTCT
>DATFEW010000053.1:0-4115 GCA_035250805.1 Pyrinomonadaceae bacterium | reverse complement strand
TCCCTTCAGTACTCCTGAACCCGTCAAAACGACTGGACCTCGTATTAACCCGCGGCGCAATTTCTTTTTCCGATATCGATGTGGTCGGTGAAGACATCGCCGATCTGACCCCATCGGGATTTCGTCCGTCCGATCACGCCGAAGTACTTGGGCCAGAACCCCGCGATCACGTAGCTGATGAGCAAAACCGACATACCCGCATAGAAGCCCGGGCGCCGGAAGCGAGTGGTTGGCCTGGCCCTGATGTCCAGCGATGCTTCATTCATGAAGGCGGTCTCCAGTACCGAGCAACGGCCCCCCACGGGCAATCGCTGTCGAACAGGGCCCACCGCTGATAAATGAACGGCGACTACAGATATTTGCCATTAAGGTCGTATCCTCCTACGGTTCCAGGACCAAGGTGGCAACGACTCCGGCGTGGTCAGACGGACGAAATCCCGATGGGGTGGTCAGATCAGCGATCTCTTCACCGACTACATCGATATCGGAAAAAGAAATTGCTCCACGGGCTAACACAAGGTCCAGACGTTTTGACGGATTCAGGATCACTGAAGGGAGTTCACCGGAAAGCGGCCACGTGAAGCCACTGCTGTTAGGCTTTAAGCTACTCCACACGTCCGTCAAGCCGCCATTCAACAGCAAGGAATAAGCAGATCCTCCAGCCGCTGCATCCGAGTTGAAATCGCCAACAAGGATGACCGGCAACGTCGTATTTGTTGGTCCCTGCAAAAGTTCATTCGCCTGGGCGATCTGCACTGATTCAAATAACCCACCAAGGTGAGTGGTGACGAAACGATAGGTTTTCCCGCGATCCTTTATGTCAGCCGCGACCCATCCCTTGAGTAAGGTGATCTGCGTTCCGAGCACTGACACCTGAGTATTGGTCGCGAAGTTCCCCGCAGCGACGTCTTCGATCTGAAAACGCGACGTTCGCAGATCTGTCCGGGCGATAATTGCGAGACGGTCGGTGTATCGAACATCGAGTGCGGAAGTCGGGCCGAATACGCCGGTAAGTTCAACGTCCAGATATGTTGGAACAGAGATCGCCGAATAATGCGCTCCCTTAGCCGCAAGGCGGTCAAGAAGTATCTGGATAAAATCATACGCTACCGTTTCAGCGGGGGCCGGATCCAGCGGAGGGCCGACACGCCACAGTGCCACTTCCTGAAGACCGACGATATCGGGCGAAGTTGTGGCGATCTGGTTGGCGATCGCATCGATACGCTCGGGCGGGTTACCGGCCTGTACACGAGTAAAAGCTACCCCGACTGCTGCCGCTAACTCTGCCGGTGACCGGGAACTAAATATCCCTGAAAGAGTGTTCCCGGAATTCATGCTATATGTCATCACCTTTAGCTTTCGATCGGATTCGTTAACCTGCGGCGAAGCCGGTTGGCAAAGCACGAGAGTTATTACAATCGAAAGGATTACCGTCCCTAAGCGTTTAATTCGCATTTGTTTTCTCCCATTTGCTGTTTGTCCCCGTTGCCGATCTCTCGCGGCAGCCATCATCGGTAGATAGGTATTTGGGAGCGGTCAAAATAGGATCGCGAGAGAAAATCTTTCTCTTTGAAAAAATTTTCCAGTAGACTGTTTTCGGTTCAGGAAAACAATCTCGCAGCTCGGATTTCTATTTTAGTTTCCGCTCCTCGAACGGGAGTATGAAGAGGAGATCCGGGATGTCACTGAATTTAGATTTCATTTCTTCTGAATTTAACTTGAAGGTCGTAAGTAATTCAGAAAGCAAAGCGTATCTTTTTGAAGGGTACCGACTCGACGTGCCGCGCCGGATGCTTTACCGTGGCGAGCGCGAGGTCATCCTGCCGCCAAAAGCGATCGAAACCCTGATCGCGCTGATCGAACTTCGCGGTGAGATCGTTAGCAAGGGTGATCTGATGAGGATCATTTGGGGGAACACGATCGTCGAGGAGTCGAACCTCGACCATTACCTTCACGTTCTACGCAAAACCCTCGGCCACAAGAGCGACGGGCAGTCGTTCATAGAAACTCTCCGGCGGCGAGGCTATCGTTTCACCTCAGATGTTCGGGTGATCGAGGCGCCGAATCGCAATGGAAAGCGAGCGACACCGGCAGATTCGAATGCTGTTCAATTCACGGATGCGGAGATTGAGGATCTGTACGGCTCGCCAGCTTCGACCGCCGAATCATTAACCGCGCCCGTTAAAATCGCTAAACCTTCACGCTTTTCACCCTTACTTGGAACAATCGCGGTTCTTACTGCCTTAATCGCGTCGGGTACGATTTGGTATTTTCAGCGGCAGTACCTCCCAAACCGCGAGAACTCGAGTCCGCGCGGAGAAATCTCCGTTATGGTACTGACCAACGGACAGTCGCCCTCCGACGCGACCATTTCGGCGGACGGAAAGTACTTTGTTTATTACGATCTGGTTGAGAATAAACAGCACCTTTGGGTGCAGCAGGTTGGACAAACGGTTCGCATCGAGATCACTCCACCTGACGAATGGACGTTCCAGTGGCCCACCTTTTCGCCAAACGCAGAATATGTCTATTTTGTCGCGCAAGAAAAACCAGGTGATCAATACGCGCTGTATCGGGTTTCGATGCTCGGCAGTGCACCGGTGAAAATTTTGACTATGGTTCATTCGCCGGTGTCATTTTCACACGATGGCCGCGAGATGGCTTTCGTTCGATATAACGAGCAAACCAGGGAGTATCAACTGGTAGCCGCGGGTGTCGACGGCAGCGCAGAAAGGATCTTGTTGACGCGCACGGATCGCGAACGCCTGTCGCTAGGTCTTGCTTGGTCGCCGGACGGAAAATTCATCGCTTACGAATCGATGGATACGAATCCCACAACCTCTGAAGGCAACTGCTCCATCATGGCGATCGAAGTAGCGACTCTCGCAACTAAAGATTTGTCGCCGGAACGATGGGACACTTGTTATCGAATGGCGTGGACCACCAACGGTGAGGGGTTGCTCTTCATCGGCACGCGTGCGGGCGAAAGCTTAACGACACGCCGTGACCAGGTCTACTATCTTTCCGTTGCGGACGGTAGGTCTCACCGGATCTCGACCGACGGTAGTCGGTACCAGTCAGCGTCGCTCGGCCTCACAAGGGATAACTCATTGCTCGCAGTGCCGAACAAAAGACTTTCGCAAATATGGGTGGTGGATGCCGATGGCGATGCTCGTACCGGTGTGCAGCTGACCAATGGACAACTGGATGGTCCTCCGGGAATTGCTCCGCTGTTGGACGGGCGTGTTGGATACGTCAACAGGGTCGGTGAAAATTTGACGTTGTGGGTTATGAACTCTGATGGCTCCGACCAACATCAGATCGGCCTTCCGCTGTCCTTTGTTGAGGAAGTGAAAGCCACGCCCGACGGACGGTTTTTCATTTTTTCCGCCCGCCGCGACGGCTTCAGTCATCTCTACCGCATCGACACAAACGGACGGGATCTTCGGCAATTGACGGACGGTGAAAGTTACGAGATCTCTTCGACAATTTCGCCGGACAGCAAGTGGGTGTATTACATCGCGCAACTCCGTGACCGCGAACGCTTGAAGGCATATCTGCGGAAAACCTCGATCGACGGCAGCGAAACGGTCAACTTGAAAGAGATGGATGGTGACTTGATGCCCGAACTATCGCCGGATGGAAAATTGATTGCGTCCCTCGTTGGCGGCAGGCTGAGGATCCTCTCCAGTTCCGATGGCGCTCTGGTCAGTTCTTTGGAGGCCGATAAATTCGCGCACCCATGGGGTAGCGCGAAATGGACGACAGATGGCGAGTCGCTCATTTATCTGGTCACTCGCGGAAATACATCGAATGTTTGGGTGCAATCCCTTAGCGGATCGGCTCCTGGTCCGCTCACGGATTTCCCCAATGGTTACGTTTACGAGTACGCCTTCTCCCGCGATGGCAAAAAACTTTATGTCGCGCGCGGTTATCAGATCCGCGACGCTGTCCTGATTAAGAATTTCTAAAGACGTTAGCTCGTACGCATATCACTCAGCGCTCGCGCCGTCGAATGCCTGATCTGTGACGAAACCGATCCTCCAGCACTGATGTGGTCCAGTCAGTCAATGCACGCTCTTTTTGGCATCAGTCTCACCATTCAACTCTGAATT
>DATFEW010000024.1:0-3202 GCA_035250805.1 Pyrinomonadaceae bacterium | reverse complement strand
GTTGCGCCGACCCATCCCACGGAATTTCTGATGGCCTATGATTCGAAGAATCTCTATATGGCTTACAAGGTCAAGCAGGACCGCAGTACGGTCCGTGCGACCGTAGCTCGCCGTGACAATATATTCAACGACGATTACGTGCTGGTTTACATCGATACGTTCAACGATCAGCGGCAGGCATACGTGATCTTTTTCAATCCGCTCGGGATCCAGGCGGACGGCACCTACACGGAAGGACGGGGCGAGGATTACAGTGTCGACCTCGTGATGGAGTCAAAAGGCGTGCTAACAGAGGACGGATTTACCATCGAGGCGGCGATCCCATTCAAGTCGCTCCGATACGAAGCCGGCAAGGGCAAGCAGTGGGGCCTTCATGTCTTTCGGCGAGTTAAGTACAAGAACAACGAGTACAACTCCTGGATGCCGAACAACCGAAGCATCTCGGGCTCGCTAAACCAGGCCGGGCACATTACCGGATTAGACGGTATCGAAACCACGCGTCAGCTTGAAATAAATCCGAGTTTTACAGCAAGTCAGACAGGGCGTCGGACGCGGTTTGCTCCTAACAACGACCCGTCGGGGCGTTTTGTTAATGACGGTATCAAGGGAGATTTCGGCGTGACGGTAAAATTCGGTCTCACGCCAACGACTACCCTCGACTTCGCCTATAACCCCGACTTTGCGCAGGTTGAAGCGGATGCTCCGGTCAGCACGGCAAATGTGCGTTTTCCCATCTTTTTCCCCGAGAAGCGTCCATTCTTTCTCGAACGGATCGACATATTTCAGAGCGGGATGAACGTCGTCAACACCCGCGCGATCGTCGATCCCGACATCGCGGCCAAGCTCACCGGCCGCCGCGGAAAGAACACGTTCGGGTTGATGTATGCCTCCGACAACGCGCCCGGCAATTTTTCGATCGATGAGCGACAGACCCTGGCGAATTGCCAGAACGTTCGAACTGATCTTAGTGAGCCGTGCCCCTTCGAGCGATTTATGGACAAGAACGCCGAGATCGGCGTTTTGAGGTTCAAGCGCGACATCGGTCGTCAGCACAACATCGGGATGTTTGCGACCACCTATAACTTCGTCGACCGGCACAATCATACAGCCGGGCTCGATGGACGGTTTCGGCTGGATCCTAAAACGATTACCGAGTTTCAGTTTTTAGGAACACACTCGCGGCGGAATTTTTACGATCCCGATCTAGACGTCACAAAATACAGAACCGGGAACGGCGTTGGGTACAGGGTCTACCTGGAGCGCTCGGATAGGAACCTATACATGAACTACCTGGCCCAGGGCCGTTCGCCGGATTATCGTGCAGATGTGGGTTTTACCGACCGTACCGATACCAACTATCTCGGTTCTTTCATTCAATATCAGACGGACCGGGACGCCAAGAAGAGCATCATCTATAAGCGGTTACAGAATGCGACGAACTTTCGATACGATTGGTCGGGCCGCAGCCAGTTTCATATATCCGAAACACAGGGGATGCTCGCTTTCCAGCGGCAGACTTATCTTGGCGCGGCATACACGAACAGCTACGAACGGGTCTTCGAACACGAATTCGGCCCGCGTCGGACCTCGGTGAATCCTCTTCAGGGTGCATTCTTCGGAGACGACGCGGAACGCTCCGCGTATCAGAACGCTTTTTATGCGTTTATCGAGACGTCACCTGTGAAACAGTTTTTCGGCTTTTTTCTAGTAGAGCAGGCGTGGGGGCAGTTGGATTTCGACTCTGGCGCGGGCCCCGACTATCCGCGGGTGAGTCCCGCATTTATTGCATATCAGGAGCAGTGTGCGGCCGAACCGGTTGCGTGTTCGAGTCTTGCGATCCCGAAGAGGGATCCCGGGCCCGGAAAGCAGTTGTTCATCGAGGCTAGCTTTCGATACCAGCCAACAACGGCCTTTCAGACGCAGCTTAACTACAACCGGCGACGGCTTCAGCGGTACGATACGGGGCTTGTCGCTTTTGACGAAAACGTGTTCAGCTCACGCTCAACATATCAATTTTCTCGGAATACGTTTGCGAGGTTGCGCCTAGATTATTCGAACATCAGCCGTCGGGTCAGGCCGCAGTTCGTTGTGGGTTGGACGCCCAGCCCGGGGACCGCCCTCTACGTAGGTTATAACGACGACATCGCCTACCACGGATGGAACCCGTACACGGGCATACGGGAGCAAGGCTTTCACGGGCATGGCCGCAGCTTCTTCATCAAGGCATCCTATTTGTTCAAGAGGAGCTTCTAGACCTTTGCGAATGTGAGCCCGGTTTGGCCCTGATATTTGCCGCCGCGGTCTTCGTAGGAGACGGCGCAATCTTCGTCGGATTCGAAGAAAAGGATCTGTCCGATGCCTTCATTCACGTATACGCGCAGCGGCAGGTTGGCAAGATTCGCGATCTCGACCACCAGGCGGCCGATCCATCCGGCTTCCAGCGGTGTGGTATTCACAAGCAGACCCGCACGAGCATAAGTCGATTTTCCGAGTGCGATGCCAGTAACGTTTCGCGGCATCCTAAAGGTTTCTACTGTAACGCCGAGGCCATAGTGATGCGGTGGCAAGAGATAGAATCGGGAACCGTCGTCCGCGGTGTGCAGTTCGGGTTCGATCAGCGAATACTGCTCGTCGAAACGCTTCGGGTCGATCTCTTTCGCATGGACTGACGAAAAGATCCGAAAGCCGTCATCGGCAAGCCGCATATCGTAGCCGTAGCTCGAAGCACCCGCCGAAATGATCCGGCTGCCGTTGACCTCGCGGACCAGCTCACCCAAAAAGGGCGTTATCATTTGATGCTCCTCGGCCATCCGCCGAAGCCAGAGATCGGATTTGATAGACATAAAACAAAAAGGTGGTAACGAAAAAATACGTTACCACCGAAACTTCGAAAATTGAAATTTGCGCTTGTTAGGAGGGCTTTCCTATTTCCTTGATCTTCATCGTGCCGTCACCCACAGTGAACTTCAGCGGTATCGAGCCGGAGCCGGATTTGCCGACGATCGACTTGTCTGTAAATTCGGTCTTGCGCGTACGGGGGACAAATCCTGAGAAGCCATTCTCGATCTTGCCGGTCCGCAGGATCATCGCATCAAACTCGGCGTTCAGTCCGGTCGGCAAATTCAGGCTCATGTTTCCGTTCGCGATCTGAATATCGGCAAAGCGTCCGCGCCAACTTCGCGACGGGATCGTAACTTCCAGA
>DATFEW010000362.1:0-2909 GCA_035250805.1 Pyrinomonadaceae bacterium | reverse complement strand
TAATCCGCAAAGACCATCGCGACAATTGCAAGCATAGCAGCGCCGGCCAGTATCCCGGCAACCTTGAAATTTCTAAGGAGGAGGAAAAACAACGCGGCCGCGAACAGCAGCCAGATGAGCATCTTCAGCCAATCCGGCGCGTCTGTAGAGGTGAACTGAAAAAACGGGAGGACAGAGATCGAGAGGCCGAGTGCGAAGATCGACGCGGCTCGCGCGACGATCTTCATGTAAACCTCGCGGTTGACGCTTTCTGCGACCCGCCTTCCGAGCGAGATGGGGATCGCGATGCCAACGATGAATAGAAAGAACGGAAAGATCCAGTCGGTCGGCGTGAGGCCGTTCCACTCAGCATGTTCGAGCGGCCAATAGACAGGCGAAGTACCAGGATTGTTGACGAGGATCATCGCGGCAATGGTTATCCCGCGGAAGACGTCCAGTGAGATAAGGCGATCGGAAACTTTTTCGTCAGGCATGGCCGCTCTACTTTCGCACCGAGCTGAACATTAGGAGGACAATGCCAACGAATATCCCGAGGCAGGCAAACATTGACGCCATTATCCAAAAATAGAACTGGTCGATTATCGCGACGACGTTGAATACGTATCCGAGCACCCAGACGACCACTAACAAGATCGTCAATGCCAAACTTCCAAAAAGGAGTGTATACGCAAGCCTTCGCATAGATTCACCATCCGTGCCGTTCACGCGTATTAGTGATATGCGCGGTGTGGTGGAGCGAATGCCATGCGTACAGTCCGAGTACTCTTTCGAGCGTCCACTTCCCTGTTTCGGGATGTATGAACTCGCGCGCGAAATCTTCGTCAGACATCGCGTTTAGCATCGCGACCCAGCGGGCGTGCACACCATGGAGGATCTCGAGCGATACATCGACCGGTAGTTTGCTGTCAGCCAACTCGCCCCAGCGGTCTTCGGCATACGGCTTTATGGTGGGCGGTTCGTCCTCGGTCAGGGCAAGTTTGAACCGACACAGCGAGTTGATATGGCTATCTGCCAGGTGATGGACGGTCTGCCGCAAGGTCCAGCCCCCGTCACGGTAGGGCGTATCAAGCTGTTCATCGTCAAGTCCGGCGACAGCGACACGAAGTGTTTCGGGCAAAGTGCCGATGGTGTCCAGATTAGTGCGGCGATCCGAATACATATTCGGATCATATTTTCCGATGGGATAACGCAGGTCTTTTTCTGTCGTCGCCGTACTCATAATGATTACTCCTATGGAATGTACGCGTCCTCGAAACGTGTGAACTGTTTCAAGAACGCGAGTTTTATTGTATCAGTCGGGCCGTTACGTTGTTTCGCGATGATGATCTCAGCAATATTGCGCCGTTCCTCCGGGATCTCCTCATCCGATTTGTAATAGTCCTCGCGATAGATGAACGCCACCACATCTGCGTCTTGCTCTATCGAGCCTGATTCGCGAAGGTCGGACATGAGGGGGATCGGCGGACGGCGCGCTTCCGGAGCCCGTGAAAGCTGCGACACTGCGACGACCGGGACCTTGAATTCCTTCGCAAGGGATTTAAGATCGCGCGATATCTGCGATACTTCCTGCTGGCGATTCTCACTCCGCTTTGAAGTGCCGCTCATTAACTGAAGATAATCGACGACGACGAGGTCGATGCGTTTTTCCTCAGCAAACAGCCGCCTCAATTTCGCACGCATTTCGAGCACGGAGATTCCGGCCGTATCGTCTATAAAAAGTCGGGTGTCCGCCAGCGTCCCGATCGACTCAGCAAGCCGCGCCCAGTCATTGTTTGAAAGCATCCCGTTGCGCAGCTTTCGAGCATCCACCGATGCCTGCGAGCTCAGCATACGCATAACAAGCTGCTCTTTGGACATTTCAAGCGAAAAAACCGCTACGACCGCACGCTCGTTCACAGCCGCACGCTGCGCGATGTTTAGACAAAGCGCGGTCTTTCCCATCGAAGGACGGGCAGCCACAATGATGAGGTCGCTTTGCTGAAGGCCCGATGTCAGCTGGTCGAGATCGCGGTAACCGGTCGCGAGGCCCGTCAGCGCGTGGGCCTTATTCGCTGCGTAATCTCTGATCTTGATGAAGACCTCATCGGCGATCGGCTGTATCTTTTCAAAGCCCTTTCGCTCCTTCATCTCCGTCAGCTCAAAGATCATCTGCTCCGCGTGATCGAGTACCTGCGGAGCGTCCTTTTCCTCTTCAAGCGCCTCGCCCGTGATCTCGTTGCAGGTACGGATCAGGCTGCGTAGCACAGATTTGTTGCGAACGAGCCGGATGTAATCGGCGACGTCCGTAAAATGCGGAAGGCCGTATGTAAGATTCGTTATCATAGCGACGCCGCCGATCGATTCGATCGAGCCCTCTCTTTTCAGCTCCTCTGAAATAAGGATCGGGTCGATCTTCTTCGAGGTTTCAAAAAGCGAGATCATTGCGCCGAAAATCCGTCGGTGAAGGGGAGAATAAAAATCTTCTGGCTTTAGGTGTTCGACCGCCTGTGCGATCAGGGCATTATCGAGCAGAACGGCGCCTAAAATAGCGCGTTCGCTGTCTTCGCTGCTGGGCAACGGACGTTCGAGAAATTGCTCACGTCGAGCTTCGGGAAATGCCATAGGACGGATGTTCGTGGTACTTGTGGAAGCGTGAGGTGATGATACAACGGCTTCGGGCCGAAAACAAAAATATAAGAAGCGATTCTTTATTTCACTGCGAAAAATAAAAAACCGCGTCCGTGAAAACGAACGCGGCTCCGAATGGATTGTTCTGTTCTCGCTATTCGGCGGCCTGTTCCTCCGGCGTCGCTGGTGCATCTTCGGTTGCAACTGAAGCTTCTGCGACCGGTTCTTCTACTCTTTCAGCCTTCGCCTTGCGGCCCTTCTTCGCAGGCTTGGCTTCTCCGGCCGTCACTTCTTCGCCGCCT
>DATFEW010000361.1:0-4381 GCA_035250805.1 Pyrinomonadaceae bacterium | reverse complement strand
GCCGCCAATGTTTTCAAAGATCAACGGCCGCGAAAGGCGCACGCTGACCATCGTCGACCGGCCTGCCTCGGCACAAGCCAACATCGTGCTGGCGAATACAGCGATACCGCGAAACCATCCTGACCACTTTGCCGCGACCGTAATGAATCAGGTCCTCGGGGCGGGCGCCTCGTCGCGAGTGTTTATGAATCTTCGTGAGGAAAAGGGTTACACCTACGGAGCATATACCAGGCTGGATTCTAAGAAACTCGCCGGTGACTTTGAAGCCACCGCCGAGGTGCGGACAGCCGTGACAGCCCCGGCATTGAAAGAATTCTTCTATGAGCTGAACCGCATCCGCGACGAAAAAGTGCCGGAAGAGGAACTGAGAGATGCAAAGAGCTTTCTGACCGGCGTGTTTCCCATCAGGGCTGAAACACAGGAGGGATTGACGAGCCTGGTCGTTAGTCAAGTGCTTTACGGATTACCGGAGGATTACCTCCAAACCTACCGTGAGAACATTGACGCGATCAGCGCAGACGACGTCCAGCGTGTCGCTAATAAATATATCCAGCCGGACAAACTCGCCATGGTGATCGTCGGCGATGCAAAGGAGATCCTTCCACAGACCAAGGAATTCGCGGAAAAGGTCGAGATCTTCGATACCGACGGAAACAGCAAAGAGATCTAGCTGCAAAAGGCACAAGATCCACAAGAAAGGGCTTGAATCTGTTTGCGCCTTTTGTGTCCAATCGGCTTACGGCCGCGCGAATTGAATGATCGCGAAATTCGCACCGCACGGGTCCGTGCAAAGACCGATACGTCCGACTCCCGGAGCATCAAAGGGATCCTGCCGCATAGTGCCGCCGTTCGCCTTGATCTTTTCCGCGGTTTCGTCAGCATCCGCGACGGCGATGTATGCCGTCCAATGTGAAGGTACGTCGCCCCAGTTTTTATCAATCGGCATGATGCCGCCGTGCGCCACGCCGTCAATGTGGATCTCTGCATACGTCATCGGTGTGACCTTGCTCTGCTCAAGCGTCCAGCCGAACATTCCGTTGTAAAAGCTCTTCGCTTTTTCGAAATCTTTCGTTGCCAGCTCGCGCCAGCAGATAGTGCCCGCTTTTGGTATTGAAAACTCTGCCATATTTCTCCTTTTTACACTCTCGTAAATTCCATTTCGACGGCCCATTCCTCATGGCCTTCGGGCGTAACATTGAACATCAGATACTTGAATTTGTCACCGCCGGGAATGATCTCCGTGCGCCATCCCCAGTCGGGATGACCTTCAACTTTATAAAAGCCTTTTAAGTTCGCACCGCCGCCGCTGATGCTTCCGCTGCAATTCATCAAGACGTTGGCGGAGTGCCAGCTGTCCGTCCAAACTGCATTTGCTTTATCTGATCCCGTATCTCCGGCGATCACGATGAAACCCTCCTGCGGTTTGCCCTCGAATTCCCACGTATATGCGATCTCAAGACACGTCTGACCGGCGCGTGTCGAGACGCTCGCTGTCGAGGCCGATTCCTTGATCGGGTCCGGCTCCCACGACATGTTCAACCGGTTCTTGCCCTTCCATTCTCCGGACAATGCCGCAAGTTTTTCATGAACCGCCATATTTAGGGTGTCTCAAGTGTGATCAACGAAATGTTTGCACCGGTTGGATCCGTGACTACCGCAAAACGGCCGACCTTTGGAATATCGTAGGGCCCAAAATGCAAGGTTCCACCGAGTTCCTTAGCTTTCGCCACCGATGCATCAACATCATCTACCGAAACATAAAGAGCGATATGGGCAGGCGGGGGCTTGGCTCCGCCGAACATTTCAGTGTTCATTTCATACAATGCCCCGTCCGGATAGTGGTCCCCACTTGAGGAAAATTCGAAATATTCCATTTCCTGACCCGTATTCTCGCTCTTGTCAAGCTTCCAACCGAAGACATTTTCATAGAAGGGCTTAGCCTTCGCCAAGTCGGTTGCAGCGATCTCCGACCAGCAAAACTCACCATGGCCCGGCATATCGGGTGCCATGCCCGTAGCTTTTTCAACCATATACTGACTCCTTAATGTTTGATTTTCGAGGAAGCATACCACGATTGCGAGGGCTCGTGGAAGAAGGTTTTGAGTTGCGGGTGAGGATTGTTGCTGCTTTGAGGGGCAAAGCTGGACGGTCCGCAACTCAAACTTTTATCGCAGGGCAGGCACTTCTTTTAGCTCGCCTTGCGCATCGGAACTGCAGGTGACGCACTTTTCTGAAGGTGGTCTATCAACGCGGAGGCCGCCTTTCGCGAAAGCTCACTGACCTTGCATTTCATTAGCGACTCGCACTCACGATCTGCATCGACATCATTCTCCCGGGCGATCGCACGGATCATCCCCAACTGCTTGGTAGTCACCATATCCGACAACGTCTTGGCCACCGGATCAAAGGGGAACTTGGCCGTTTCCACCGGCATTTCTTCGGTTTCGAAAGCGTCGAATTCCTTCTTGTAAAGATCACGGGCAATGCCAAATTTCACCGCGGCGCGTTTAAGCGCATCGTGCTCGGCTTTCTTTATACCCATCTCGCTTCGTGCCGAACCCGTGCCAATGCCCTCGCGTGTTATGCCGTCGATCGTGATCGCCACCGTAACAGTGATGAAATCTCCGACCACGCGAATGTCTTTTACGCTGTGTGCCCAATTAGGGGCCGTCTCATCGAGAATGTCGGCCACTGTATGCCATTCAATGTAATCGACTGTCCGGACGATGCCGTTTCGATCACGCCAGGCTTCACGCTGCCGAAGCCGGTTCGGATCGACGTGCTTGCGAAGCTCGCGAAGGGTCGCTGAAAAATCGAGGATATTGTCACCCTCGGCGGTCAAAAGCTGCGGTTGGTCTATGATCTGTGCGTTTTTCATTTGCTTCTCCTTTGTGAACCGCGGTTTCGGATCCTGTTTTTTCTAAATACTTATACTTAAAGCAAAGTAATCCGATCCACCGTTCCTGTTCGCCGCGGGCAGGCTCCTCGCGACTCAGTATTTTCCTTTTTTAATCGATAGCACGTCCTATCTGTGAAACAGCGTACCACAATTATTTTATAGTTGCAAGGGTGAAACAAGGTGTTGCATTTAAAATTTTCATGTGTTATGTTTTATCCATGAAATGAGAAGTGCAGGAATGACACTTACTTTTTCGGAGGCAAAATTATGGCATTTAAGAACGAAAACTTTTTTGTGAACACGACCGAACTCGGACGCGCGATCAAGCGGCGAAGGGAAGAGCTGGGCCTGAGCCTGCGTGACGTGGCCGATGTGACCGATGTTTCGGCGTCCACACTCTCGCGGATAGAGAACGGGACGGGGAAGCCGGACGCGGATAATATAGCGAGACTGACGGGGTGGCTCGACATGCCGATCGACCGGGTAATGAACAAGCAGACGGCGAAAAAGGTCGAACCGGTGATTTATTATCCGCACGAAGCAACACCGGAGATCATCGAGGCTCACCTTCGTGCCGATAAGAACCTGACACCGGAAACCGCTAACGCGCTTTCGGAGCTGTTTCGCGTTGCCTATAAGCAATTCAGCAAATCAGGAAAAAAATAGACCGTTCTTTACAGTAATTTACGCATATTAGGTGTAGATAGGGGCCTTTTTGGCGAAAAATATGGACCACGTGCTCTCAATATCGGATTCAAGGCTGAAAAGCGCTGCGTCAGGCCGGTTTGTGATAGATACAACCTTCGTTCTTTTCTTTTTGGCGATGGATATCGGCAGTTCGATCGGTTCCTTCGGCCTGGACGGGGTGGTTTCAGCCCTGACGCTCGCGATGTTTGTGGTTTTGCCGTATTTCCTACCATTCTCGGGCGAAAAGCCCGAGTTTTGGGGCTGGAGCATAGGAAGACTTCTAATAGCCGCGGTTGGCATTCTCGCGGGCTCTGCGCTGCACGCCTCGGTTGGAACCATTCTGCCTGAAGGGGCCCGGTATCTGGCCATGACGCTTCTCATAACCTCAGGAATTTTCTGCACTTACAGCCAGATCTATGGTATTATTAAGGTTCGTTTGGCGAGATAGGCAAAAGGCGTCGAACGTTACCAAATATCCGCGGTCGTTTCGGGACGGCCGCGGATTTTCGTTAGGTTACAACTCCTTCTATTTCCTGAACTTGCGGGTTTCGATCTTCCAGCGCAACATAAAGCCGGCTAGCCCTTTCGTACAATTCCGCAAATTGAACCGGTGTCAACGCCTGGGCTCCATCGCATAGAGCAAATTCCGGCTTCGGATGGACCTCAACGATCAATCCGTCGGCCCCGGCAGCAACCCCGGCCAACGCCATTGGAGCGACCATGTAACTATGACCGGTCGCGTGTGACGGATCTACGATTATAGGTAAGTGCGAAAGACGTTGAACTGCAGGAATA